>JBBSQT010000173.1:0-5068 GCA_038243775.1 Actinomycetales bacterium
ACCGGGCAAACCTCGTTCTCCACAATCCCTGAAGCGTCGGTGGCCCGGTAGCGGAAGTCGGGCAGCGCCGGCTGAATGTTGCCCACCTCGATATTGAGCTCCACCGCTGCACGGCGGATGATGGCATCCTCCAACGATTCCCCCGGCGCCGGATGGCCGCAGAAGGAGTTGGTCCAGACCCCGGGCCACGTCAGTTTTGGCAGCGCCCGCCGGGTCAGGAGCGTGCGCCCCTGGGCGTCAATGAGGTGGCATGAAAAGGCAAGATGCAGCGGCGTGTCGGAGGTGTGGATGACTGCCTTGTCGGCAGTGCCAACCTCCACGCCGTTGTCATCAAGCAACCTGACCAGCTCAATGTTTTCACCCATGGGGCACAAATCCTTCCTCGCAGTCCCAGCTCAACAAGGCCGGTAGGATTTCCCGCCGGGCAAGTAGCATCGAGGTCCAGTGTATCCGTCGTGTCCGCCGCCCGAATTTCCGGCGGGTGGCTCATAGGCGGGCGGTGCCGGGGGCACGTACGGCTCGGGCGCGGGCGGCACGTAAACCGGGGGCAGGTTGCGGATGCGTTCCGCCTCTGCTTCTGCTTGGGATTGCGCCCAGGCATTGGCCTCCGCTTGTGCTTGTTCAGCGGCAGCCTGGGCGGCAGCAGCGGCGGCGGCTGCAGCTTCGGCCTGCGCGGCAGCAGCGGCAGCCGCAGCGGCTTCCGCCTCTGCTGCGTCCAGGGCGTTGCGTTGTGCTTCCAGCCCGGCGGCTGACTCTTCGGCCTTGTGGACACCGCTCGAAAGCGACTCGATCTGCTGCGCCAGTTCGACGCCGGTGTACGCCGCCCATTTGACGGTGTCCGTCCCGGTTTTCCCGGCCTTGAGCAGTGCCAGCAGGGATTTGGCCCTTGCGATTGCCGCTGCGGAGGCGGCAATGGCGGTTCCGGGTCCGGCCGCAGTGGCCGGGGCGGTGGATGGATGTGCGTCACCCAAGGCAGCACTCACAGCCTTGACCTGTGCCGGCAATGTGCATTCTGCGCCGGGGTCGTGGATGCCCTGTGTGCCGGACTTGGCTTCCAGTTCAGCCTCTTCCACGGGCGGCAGGAACTTGGTGTTCTTTCCGAAGGAAACGGCTGTTCCCAAACCTGCCCGGGCAATTTCGGCACTGACAAAATCGTTGGAAGGCGTGTAGACGGCGGCCAGTGTGCGGTCGTATTTGTCGAGCCGTTCCACGTCGTACTTCAACGTAATGGTGGTTCCGGCCGGAAGCAGCTTACGGAGAAAATCGCTTGCTTCCTGCCCCAGGCATTCGGCCGGTTTATGGGGATCCTTCGTTTCCGGGGTGTCGATGTTCAACAGCCGGATGGTTTTCTCCTGACCGTTCACGGAGGCAACCAAGGTGTCCCCGTCGGTGATCGAGACGACCTTGCCCGTGTCCGAAGCATCCGAAGAGCCTGACGTGTCTGAAGCACTCGAGGTGCCGGTGCAGGCCGTTGTGCCTGCCACCAATGCCGCTGTGATGCCCATGCAGAGAAGTAGTTTTCGGCCCGAAAGCCTGACGGTGAGTGCCATAAAATATCGAACCTAAGTTTTCCAAGTGCCATTGAGCGCTAAACGAACATCTATTCTACGGTTTCACCACATCATGGGTGACCAGTTCGTGCAGCTCCAGGCCGCCCGCCGGCAGCTTCCAATAGTGCAGGCGCAGCGCACCCGGCGTCTTTTGCTCCACGTACAGGCGCATGCAGACATCCTCGCCGCGAAGCGTCGGCGCGGCACGGGCGCCCCCGTTCAGCCGCAGCACGTGGGGTTCGCGCTTGCGGAGGGGACCCTGGCGGTCGGCCACCAAATCCACCACGGCACGCAGGGCCTTGCTGCGTTGCTGCTCCGCCAAGCCCGCCCAGGAATCAAGGAAAACCTGCCCGATGCCGAAACCAGCCAGTGGATGGGCCCCCTTCTCAACAGCCGGAACCGCGATAGCCCACGCCTGGGCCAGGTCAAAACGGAACTGCTCGGCCGCGTCCAAAAACAGTGCCTGCCCGGCCTTCTCACTGCTCGATCCGGAGGAACGGCGCTGCTGGCGCAACTGCACCAGCACACTCTTTGTCTTCGCCAAATCTTCCTTGAGCGCATCAATCTGGTGTTCGACATTGTTGAGCAGGCGCGCCACATCGGCCGCCGCCGCGCGGTCCTTCGCCAGCTGGTCCTGCAACGCACGGGCAACCCGATCCGTTGTGCCCTGCTTTTTCGCCGCCGCCATCAACTCATCGATGACATGCCGGGCCCGCTCCAATTCCCGCTGCGTGGATTGCAGGGCGGTGCGCCGCTCGGTGGAATTCAGGGGCGCTCCTGCATTGCCGGGCACGACGCCGGACGGCTGGCTTTGACGTTCCCCGTCAGCACTGCCCGGGCCGTGGGAGGGGACGGGGAGGCGACGGGGGAGCTGGCGGAAGGGATGCCCGCATGGGGCCTGGCCAGGTCCAGCCAGGGAGGGCCGCCGCGGACCAGTGCCGGGGCCGGGACGACGGGCTCGTCGTCGTCCACGTCCAGCATGGACAAGACCACGGCGCCGTTGTTGTAGAGCACCCGGACCACCACCACCTCGCCCTCGGTGAGCAGATCCTGGACGGAATCGAGGCCGTTGGAGGAAACACTGGCGCCGCCAATCCGCAAAAACGCTGCCGGGCCAGAGTTGGATAAGGGCGTGCGCGGGTGAGACCGAGGTCACGCGCGCCAGGGCGACGTCGCCGTGTTGGTAGACGGTGACGGGGGAAGGGCGGGGCGCCAGGAGGCCGCTGATGTCGAGGAGCCGGGTGGCGGGGTCGAGGGTTCCGGTGAGCTTTTGGTTCGTGCCCAGCAGCCAGTCCATCGGGATGCCGGGGAGCAGGTCCGCACCGCGGATCATGGCCGGGGTGCCGACGGGGGTGATTTCGACCATGGCGAGGTCCTCGAAGGGGAAGCCCGTGACGACGGCGTCCACCAGGGAAAGGGCAGAAGCCGCGGAGGGTGCCTGTTCGTGTTGCTGGGCGCTGAGGACCTCCGATTCGACCTTGTTGTACAGCTGGGGCAGCTGGGAGGTGCGCTGCAGGAGAAGCGGCCTTGCGGTCCTCGCGGGCCACTGCGGCCCATGCGGATAAATGCGCACGCCGTTGCCAAAGACATGCAGGCTTGTTGGCAGGCCGTGTTCGAGGTTGCGGGTTTCCTTGCCATTGCAGAGCTCGTACACGTCGGCGCCGCCGTCGAGCTGTGCGGCAAGGCGCACGGCGTCCAGGCGGAGAGCCTGCCCCGCAAGGTAGGAGATGACAACCGCCGTCCTCGAGCGTTGCGCGCTCATCAGGTGCCGGGCGAGTTCTGTGCCGCCGATCGGGTGGACCTGATGCGCTGTTTCGGGGGCGGGAGTGAGCCGGTTCTTGTTTTTCTGTGCTGGCATGCGGGCTTCTCCCCTCGGCCGCGGCGGGTTTTGTGTGTGACCCACCTTACCTCCCGGGGGTTTGTCCTTGGGGACAATCCCGGGTCAGCGGCCGGCGGTCGCGGAGAAGATCTTGAACGCCCGGCCCACGGCAAATTCCTGCGCATCCTTGGCCGGGGTGACCATGTCACCGGAATCCACCTCCGCGCAGGCGCTGACGATGCTGCGCCCGTCCGCATTGAGGAGCACGGCGCTTGGACCGATCCGGCGCAGAATTCCCAGTGCGGCCCGCTCGAAGGTCTGGGCCGTGACATCCACGCCCACCACCCCTGCCAGCTCCCCGTTCCTCAAGACGGGGTGGGTGAAGGTCAGGACATATTCGTCGGTGCACAGCAAGTCAATGTAGGGACCCGTGACGTGGGGCTGCCCCGTTGTCATGGGGACCTTAAACCATTCCGCCCTGATGTAGCGGCCCAATGACTGGGGGCTGAAGTTGGCAAGCGCATCCACACGTTCCATGTCCTCGCCCTGCCACCAGGCGATGTAGCTGCGGTTTTCACCCAGCACCCCTGCTCCGGCAACGAATCCGGCACCGGCCATGGGTGAATTCTGGGCGTGGAGGAGCTCAAGAACTGTTGGCCGGGTGAGTTTGTCGATTCCGGTTCCGGTGATTTTGCCGGTGGTGCCCAGCCACTGGCTCGTGGTGTCCGCCCACGTCGCCAGTGTCTGTTCCAAGCCGGTGACCAGTGCGCAGAGTTCCCCAACTCCTGCAGCCGTCGTCTCGGCGTCATAGCCGTCCATAAGGTGCCCTTTCTGTGGGATTGGTTTCTGTGGGATTAGTTACTGTGGGTTTAGTTGTGGTTGCGGGAATGTTCGGCCAGCAGCCAGGTGGTGGTTGAGGCGATCAGTTCCTTGGTCCGTGCCTCGGCGGCCATGGAATCATGGGCGGCGATGGCCGTGGTGATGGCCTCGCTGAGAGTTGCATTCCGCTCGCAAAACCCCAGGTCTTCGAAGGGCAGCAAGGTCAACGTGCCCAGGTCCACCTGCAGGTGCAGCAGTTCGCGGGCCAGCCTGGCGGAGCGCGCCACGGAGGCGATCTCCAGCAGGAACTCGGCGCCGCTCAAGCGCCAGGCGAAGGCGGAGGGCGTTTCCCCGGCTGGGGCTTCCGGGCGCACATAGGCCTTGAGTGCCTCGATGTCGCCGGGGCTGGAACGTTTCGCGGCAACGCCGGCGCAGGTTACGGCGATGGCCTGGAAATGCAGGCCAAGATCCGTGATTTGCAGCCTCGTCAGTTCCTGCAGCTTGGCCTTGGCATGATCAGCCGAGGGAAAGGAATTTTCGGTGACGAAGCTGCCGCCGCTGCGTCCCCTCGTGGTGCGAATGAGTCCCTGGCCGCGCAATTGTGACAGGGCTTCCCGGGCCGTCACGGCGGAAACACCCAGCGCCGCGGCAAGTTCAATCTCGTTGGGCAGCCGCTGCCCGCTGGCCAGGAGCCCCGATTCCACGGCCAGTTCAATGCGCCTGCACACCTCGTCGACGAGTCCGCCCGACTTGATGGGTGTGAAAACGGCGGCCAGGCTGCGGGAGGCACCGAGCGGGGACAGTGACAAGTTGGTCTGCTTCCTGGGGGAGCGGGCGGGGCCTACGCGGAACTTTCCCTTATGTTACCGGCGATCTTAAC
>JBBSQT010000174.1:0-5068 GCA_038243775.1 Actinomycetales bacterium
GACGGAGGAAGCCAGTCCGTAGTCCACGTCATTGGCCATGGCCAGTGCCTCGGCGTCCGTGGAAAACTTCTGCACCGTCACCACGGGGCCGAACACCTCGCTTTGGACAAGTTCATCGTCCTGGTTCAGGCCGGAAACCACCGTGGCCTCGTGGAAGTACCCCGTGGTGCCCTGGCGCCTGCCGCCCACCTCGACGGTGGCGTGGGCGGGCAGCCGCTGCAGGAAACCGCTGACGCTATTGAGATGGGCTTCGCTGCTCAACGCCCCGTAGAGGATTCCCTCCTCGAGCGGTCCGCCGGTCTTGGCCTGTGTACGGACTTCCTCGGCGAGTGCTGCCACGAATGCGTCATGGATGCTTTCATGCACCAGCAGCCGGGTGGCTGCGGTGCAGTCCTGCCCTGCGTTGTAGAACGCCGCCGGGACGATCCCGGCCACCGCACTGGCGACGTCCACGTCGTCGAACACGATGACCGGCGCCTTTCCTCCCAGCTCAAGATGGACGCGCTTCACGTCGGCCGCCGCGGTCCCCGCAACCTCCATGCCGGCACGGACGGATCCGGTGATGGACACCATGTCCGCGGCCCGGTCCGAAACCAAAGCGCGCCCGGTTTCGCGGTCGCCGAGCACCACATTGAAGGCCCCGGCAGGCAGGAATTCGGCGGCGATTTCAGCGAAGAGAAGGGTGGAAGACGGCGTGGAGTCGGAGGGCTTGAGCACCACGGTGTTGCCGGCAGCCAGCGCCGGCATGACCTTCCATGTCGCCATCATCAGCGGATAGTTCCATGGGGCCACCTGGCCGATCACGCCGATCGGCTCCCGGCGGATCGAGGAGGTGTGGTCGGCCAGGTATTCAGCCGTTGCCCGCCCCTCCAGTGTCCGTGCCGCGCCGGCGAAGAATCGGATCTGGTCCACCAGGACCTCAATTTCGTCGGCAACAATCCCCGCCCTCGGCTTGCCCGTGTCGGCGCATTCCAGGTCGGCCAGTTCCTCGGCCCGCGCCTCCACGGCGTCGGCAATCTTCAGCAGTGCCCGCTGGCGCTCGGCGGGGGTGGTTTCTCCCCAAACGTTGAACGCCGCGGAGGCTGCCGCATAGGCCGCGGCAACATCGGCTGCAGACGAGATGGGCGTGGTGGCGAGGACGGCTCCGCTGGCCGGGTTGAGGATCTCCAACCGTGCCGCAGCCGTGGATTCGACGGATTCGCCATTGACGAAGTTGTGCAGTTCGCGCACGCTCATGAAAGTTCCCTTCAGGATGAATGCAGGGCAGGCGTGCAATGGATGCACGGTTCCCTGTGACGTATTTCACGTTCTCAAGGAACTGTACACCCTATTCATCCTAAATAGAATGTTTGAACTTTATTGGTGTGCTTCCCACCACCACCGCCAGGGTGCTGCCGGGGCAGTCAAACCAAGTCAGTGATGCTGTCCCGTCTGCGGTGGAGACCAGCGATCCCACCTGCAGCGACGGCATGGTCGAAATGACAACACGGCCGGACCTGCTGACAAGGGCAGCCGGTTCACACACTGCGCGCAGCAGGGGCAGCACCTCATGCTCCAAGCGCAACACCTGCACATCCGCCCCAACCACGCCGACCATGGCACCAGCGCTCACCACGGGTGCCGTGAGGGTCAGCAGGTAGTCCAGGGTGCACAGGTGGTCCACGTAGGGGCCGGTGATGTGCCGGGCCCCCGTGGCCTCCGGCACCCGGTACCACTCCAGCGCACGAAAATCTCGCAGATAGTCTGCGTACTCCCTGGACGGCAGGTCCAGCCTGGTGGGCACAGACGTGGTGCCGAGCATGGGATTGTCCGTCAGGGGTCCCAGCCACCAGGCGAAGTGCAGTCCGCTTTCCTTGCTCACCACTCCTTGCGCGGCGATGAAGCCCGCACCGATGAGGAGGGGGCGGCTGTCAGCCAGAGCCGGCTCCACCAGCTCAAAGGTCAGCCGGTCAACATCGGCTCCGGCCGCCAGTCCTTCTTCAACGGCCACCCTCCACAACTGCAAGGTGCCAAACACCCCATCCAGGATTTTCCCGATGGCACCGGCACATTCTGCGCCGGGTGCCGGCTGGCCAAGTTCAGTTGGTCGCGACATGCATTCCTTCTTCCCGCTCGAGCTGTTCCTTGGTTGCCAGCAGCCATGCGATCAATTCACCTATTTGCCGTTTCACCGCGGCACGTGCGGCAGGCGCGTCACGCCGGCCAATGGCGTCGGCAATGTCCGTTCCCATGTCAAACACCGCGGCCCGCACCGACGCGTCAGCCATACCCAGCCACAGCAGCGGTCCAAATTCCGACTGCAGCCTGATCTGTTCCCTGACCAGACGCGGGGACTGGCTGATGACGGCCAGTTCCAGGTGGAAGCCGCCCATGGTGCGCGCGCCGCTCAAGGCAGGCGTTCCGGTGCCGCGACCGCTCGGGCTCCCGGCTTCCGACAGCCAGCTGCGCAGCCGGGAGATCTCTTCCTCCGTCGCGACGTTCGCGGCACGCTCGGAGCAGGCCGCCGTCACCGCAGAGAAGTAAACACCAAAATCGGCGATCTCCACGCGGGCAAGGCTCCTGATCCGGGCGTGCAGCAGGGCGTCCGCAGTGCGGGCCGGAGCCAGCACGAAGCTGCCACCTTCCCGCCCCCGTCGTGTTTCCACCAAGCCCTTGTCCCTGAGAACACCCAGCCCGTCCCTGGCCGTCACCAAGGCCACGCCGAAGCGTTTGGCCAGCTCAGCCTCGCTGGGCAGCCTGTCCCCCGGCGCCAGGACCCCCAGGAGAATGGCGTCTATGAGCCGCTGGGCCACTTGTTCGACGCGCCCGGCACCGGCGAGAGGCGCGAAGACTGCAGCCTTCGCACCGCTGGCGCCAGGCTCCACCTGGATTTTCCCCTTCACTGCCCGGCATCCGTGGAACCGGGAACCGGATAGCATCCAGTCAATGTCATAGCGCTCATACGCCCACTTTATCCGCAGGCACCGGCGTGACGACGCCTGCAGCGGCCGCAACTCCCGCCCGGCAAATCCTTCGATGCCGCCGTGGGTGAAATCGTCAGCTTCTAAAGCGGCGGAAAGTAGGGTCCGCCTAAGGTTTGGTTCACACGTAACTTGGGAGTCATTGCTCGCGGAAGGGTCTGACTACGCTTTGAATAACATCGAACTCGTTGGACCCGCAGCACTGCAAGGGGTCGCGGATCGTTCTGCGAGGCAACCATCTGCCCGTTCGCAAGTTGGCTCATCGAAAACGATCCACATTGGGACCGACCAGAAAGAAAAAAGCGGAGGCAGACCGCCGCATGACTTGATGAAATTCATGCTCATTTCCCGACACAAAAATGCACCAAAAGCAAGATACAAGTCTGCTACCGGCAGTCGCGCCGGGCGGTCTGAAACCACAGCCAAGACAACACAGATTGTTGAGACGCGACGGCCCTCTTGTCACAGACAGCGGCATGCCACCCACCATGACAACTTTTGATACAGATCCGACTCCGAGAGCCTGAGCGTCCTGCAGAGCGTTCCTCAGCGGAACTACGGCGCATCCGAGACTTGAACTCTCGATGTTGCGCTCCGACGGCCCGACTACCGACCGGCTTACAAAAGACTTCGACTGCGTCTAAACAGGACATCCCGTTCGGACACCTCTGATGCTTCTAACAGCTTTGCCAATTTTGCTGCCAATCGAGACCTGGAGACGCTGGCTCCGCGACTGCATGGTGCACTCATGGAACAACCCGCATTCTTGGTGACGGCAATGCAGATGAAAGGTATTCGATATGACGGAAAAGTCATCCCCGCCGCGCGGCAGTCGGTTCCGAGCTTGGTGTGGCGTGGCCCTTGGCATATGCCTCATCCTTCCTGTTCTTCTGCGGTTGGACGACGAAGGGTGGACAGGGATAAACATATTCTTCATGGTGGTCGGCATGGCGCTAACCATCGTCTGGGCTGCCAGACTAGTTTCCCTTGGCTGGGTCCAGGGCAGGAAGTCCCCCCAGAAGCAAGAAAAGGATGCCGGGGCCTTGACACTCTGGCGCGTAGCAATGAGTCCCACGATCGTCCAGCTCCCTGCGCTCAATGACGTCAGCAAACGCTTGAAGTTGCCTTCTGCTGCACGACGGCGAGGGACCCGCTCAGTGCTGGACTGCGGCACCTGAAGCGTCTTCCAACTATCCGAGGCGTATCTGAACCCGCGGCAACGTTGGCAACCCGGCCACGGACGTAAACGGCTTTCAGGCACCCAACCGCTCTCAGATCGCACCAATGAGTTGGCCCTGTGAAGTGATTCAGTACTCCGCACAGGAGCCGGACTAGGTTTTTGTATGTACCGTTTACCGTCTCCGCGGGACGGATCGCCAAGCAAGTCTTATGGACACTCCCAGGGCCTCAATCTGAACAACCGCACGTCAGGGCATCTTTTGTCTGGTAATGCGCCCGCTACGGATGCCTGTTGCCATGTCTTCGATCAACACTCTGCACCCAGCGGGGGACGTGTCTCAGCGATTCCTTAGTGCACGATTCTTCCGTTTTCTGAGGCGACCCCAAGTTGTCGGAAAAATCGAATATGATGGCCAAAGCGTAGGGGAGTATCCCGTAGCGCTGAATCCGTCAACACGTAGGGCAACGATGCCCTGCCGGGTTCAGTGTCCGGCTTGTCAGTCAGCCGGTGGAGAGACTTGCGGCGATGGTCGCTGCTCTCCTACCGAAAGATTAAAATCATGACTGTTTCACCCCTGATTTGGGGCATTACCATTGTTGTCATCCTTGCCCTGTTGGCCTTTGACTACTTCTTCCACATCCGCAAGGCGCACATCCCCTCCCTGCGTGAAGCAGCCATCTGGTCTTCCATCTACGTCGGATTGGCAATTGTCTTTGGTGTTGTCGTCCTCATCTTCGGCGGTCCCACCATGGGCGGGGAATACTTCGCCGGCTACATCACCGAAAAAGCATTGAGCGTTGACAACCTGTTTGTCTTCCTCGTCATCATGGCCAGCTTCAAGGTTCCCCGCGAGGACCAGCAGAAGGTGCTGCTCTTCGGCATCGTCTTTGCCCTGATCGCCCGCACGGCATTCATCTTTGCCGGTGCC
>JBBSQT010000175.1:0-5066 GCA_038243775.1 Actinomycetales bacterium
CCCACCTGGGTGGACCCGCAACTGGCCGCACTGGCCCGGGAACGCTTTGGCGCCGAAGTCCTCGACGGGCCCGACTGGTCCAAGGTGTACGAGGTGAGCGACGAGGACGTCTGGGCCATGCGCCGTCGTCTGCGGCTGGCCCTGGTGCGCGATGCCCGCCGCCGCCTGCGCTCCTCCTGGAAGAAGCGGGGTGCCTCCGATGCCCAGCTGGCCTGGACCGGCTCCGCCCTGGACCCGGATGTTTTGACGATCGGATTCGCCCGGCGCGTGCCCACCTACAAGCGCCTGACCCTGATGCTGCGCGACCCCGCCCGGCTGAAGGCGCTGCTGCTGCACCCGGTGCACCCCATCCAGATCATCATTGCCGGCAAGTCGCACCCGGCCGATGACGCCGGCAAGAAGATGATCCAGGACCTGGTGCAGTTCACCGACGACCCGGAGGTCCGGCACAGGATTGTGTTCCTGCCCAACTACGACATTGCCATGGCACGCACGCTCTTCCCGGGCTGCGACGTCTGGCTCAACAACCCGCTGCGTCCGCTGGAAGCCTGCGGCACCTCCGGCATGAAGGCCGCCATCAACGGCTCCCTGAACCTGTCCATCATGGATGGCTGGTGGGATGAGATGTACGACGGCGAAAACGGCTGGGCGATCCCGACGGCAAATACCGGGGCAGGGGATGAGGAACGCGACGACATTGAGGCCGCCGCCCTGTATGAATTGCTGGAGACGCAGGTTGCGCCGCGGTTCTACGGTGAAGTGGTGGCTGCTGCGGCAGGGGCTGCCGGGCCGTCCCAACCGCACGACGGCGGACTGCCCGCGCACTGGATTTCAATGATCAAGCACACGCTGGCGCACTTGGGCCCGGAAGTCTCCGCGAACCGCATGGTGGCAGAATATGTGCAACGTTTGTACCAGCCTGCCGCCGACGCGGGGCGCCTGGCGCGGGCCGACAACTACGCTTCCATGCGTGAGTTGGCTGCCTGGATTGAGCGGCTCCGGCCTGCCTGGCCCGCAGTGCGCATTGAGCACGTGGAATCCCATGGGCTGGGCGACGAACCCCAAATTGGTGAAACATTGCAGGTCCGCGCCCACATCATGCTGGGCTCACTGTCCCCCGCTGACGTCCAGGTCAACGCCATCTACGGCACGGCCGGCGACTCGGACGAACTCACGGGCACACAGGCACTGGCGCTGGATGCGGTGCAGGACCAAGGCGGCGGCCGCTGGCTATTCTCCGCCGAGCTGCTGATCGACCGTTCCGGCAACTTCGGCTACGGCGTCCAGGTCCTGCCCCGCCACACAGCGCTGGCCAACCCCGCCGAACTGGGGTTGATCACGACGGCGTAGCCGCCCGGCCCGGCGCGGTGAGGTCGTTGCGGAAAATCTGCACGGTGTTGGCACCGGCCCGGACGGCGTCTCCCGGTTCGGCCAGCGGAACGGAACGGGGCAGGCGGAAGGTGGGTTCGCCGTCGTCCGTCCGGGTGGGAACTTCCGTGGACATCCGCAGCATGTAGGGGCGCGGCGCGGTGGCCTCAGTGGCGTCCGGACCGTCCGGTCCGGTGGCGTCCGGACCGGTGAAGCGCGGGTTGGTGAAGCGCGGGTTGGCCGGCAGCACCACCTGCTCCTCGGTGATGCCGGTGTTGAAGACGATCAGCCCGTCCACCTCCCCGTCCGGCGCCCCGATCAGCATGGTCAGGACGCGTTCGTGCGGGTTGGTCCAGCGCTCGGGGGTCATGGCGGTGCCGTCGGCGGCGAACCAGTGGATGAACGACCTGCCGCCACGGGTGGGGTAGGTGCTGGGCTGCGCCGCCAGGAAATCCCGGCGGATGTGCACCAGGCGGCGGGTGGCGGCCAGCATGGTTTTCGCGTCGTCATCCAGGGTCCAGTCGAGCCAGGCGATCTCATTGTCCTGGCAGTAGACGTTGTTGTTGCCGCCCTGGCTGCGCCCCAGCTCGTCGCCGGCGGTGATCATGGGCACGCCCTGGGAAAGCAGCATGGTGGCCATCAGGTTCCGCGCCGTCCGGGCGCGCTGGGCCAGGGTGTGCGGGTTGTTGGTGATGCCCTCAATCCCGTGGTTCCAGCTGCGGTTGTTGTTGGTGCCGTCCCGGTTGTCTTCCTGGTTGTCCAGGTTGTGCTTGTGGTTGAACGCGGTCAGATCCGCCAGGGTGAAGCCGTCATGCGCCGTAATCAGGTTGATCGAGGCCATGCTGCTGCGGCCCGAGGCGGCGAACAACGCGGCGGAACCGCCCAGCGCGTCGCCGAACTTCGCCAGGCCGTTGTTGTGGTGGCCGGCAAGCATGGCGGCCCGCTCCGTCAGCCACACCTCGCGGACCGTGTCGCGGAAGGAGTCGTTCCAGTCCGCCCAGCCGGTGGGGAACTGCCCCGTCTGCCAGCCGCCGTAGCCCACATCCCACGGCTCGGCGATCAGCTTCGTGGAGGCCAGCACGCCGTCGGTGGCCGCAGCCAGCAGGAAGGGGTGCTGGTTGCTGAATTCGTGCTCGCCGTTGCGGGCCAGCGACACCGCCAGGTCAAAGCGGAACCCGTCAATGCGGTACTCCTGCACCCAGTGGCGCAGCGAGTCCATCGCCATCTTGATGACCGCCGGGTTGGCAAAATTCAGCGTGTTTCCGCACCCGGTGGTGTCGTAGTAATTGCCGTCGCGCATGCGGTAGTAGTGTTCCTCCGCCAGCCCGCGCCAGCTGAGCGCCGGCCCGCCCGGGCCGCCCTCCGCCGTGTGGTTGTACACAACGTCCAGGATGACCTCGATGCCGGCCATGTGCAGCAGCTTGATCATGCCCTTGAGCTCGGCCTGCACCGCCTGCGGACCCGCCTTGCGCGCACCCTCGCTGGCGTATCCCACGTGCGGGGCGAAGAATCCCAGGGTGTTGTAGCCCCAATAGTTGCTGTTGCCGGTACCGTGCAGGTGCGGCTCATCAATGTGAAAATGCACAGGCAGAAGTTCGACGGCGGTCACGCCCAGTTCGCGCAGGTGCTTGATCATGGCGGGGTGGGCCATGCCGGCATAGCTGCCGCGGATGTCCTCCGGGATGTCCGGATGCAGCATGGTCTGACCGCGCACGTGCGCCTCGTAAAACACGGTCTCGCGCCACGGGGTGTTGGGGCGGGTGACCATGCCCCAGTCGAACTCCGAATCCATCCGCACCGACAGATAGCGGGTGGTCCCGTCCGGAGCTTCGGCCCCGTGGGCTTCTTCCTCGTGGATGTAGCGCCCGTACGGGTCCAGCAGGAGCTGGACCGCCTCGGGGTCGATCAGGAGCATTTCCTCCTGGGTGGCGCCGGGATGCGTGTAGAAACCGTAGCGGCTGCCCACCGGCATGTCCTCCACCAGGCCGTGGTGGACGCCGTCGGACTTGTCCGGCAAAAGCACTGCCTTCCAACTGCCGCCGGGGCGCAGGAAGCACAGCACCACGTCACTGTACGACGGTGAATACACCGCGACGTTCACTGCGGTGGCACCATCCTCCGTGGGGAGGGCGCTGACGCCCAGCGGAAAGGGGCGCGACAAGGCAGCCCCCAAAGAACTGATGGCCTGAATGACAGTAACCGGCATGGGCTTAGGCCTGGACGGCGCGTTGCCTTGAAATCTCGTACAGGCTGATGCCAACAGCCATGGACGCGTTCAACGACTCCATGGCCGAGTCGATCGGGATGGAGACAATCTGGTCGCAGTTTTCGCGGACCAGGCGGGACAGGCCCTTGCCTTCCGAGCCGACGACCAGGCAGACGGGTTCCTGCGCCAGGGTGAGCTCCGGCAGCGAAACGTCGCCGTCGCCGTCGAGCCCCAGGACATAGAAGCCCATCTTTTGGAATGCGCCAATGGCACGGTTCAGGTTGGGGGCCTTGGCGACGGGCACGCGCACGGCGGCACCGGCGCTGGTCTTCCAGGCGGCGGCAGTCACGCCGGCGCTGCGGCGCTCGGGGACGATGACGGCGTGGCCGGAAAACGCCGAAACGCTGCGGATGATGGCGCCGAGGTTGCGGGTGTCGGTAATGCCGTCCAGGGCGACGATCAGCGGGGCGTTGGCAATGTGGCCCTTTTTCCACTTGGCGATGATCTCGCTGGCCGTGTCGACGGCGTCCTCGTACTCGTACGGCGGGATTTGCAGGACCAGGCCTTGGTGGACGGCGTCTTCGGTGAGGCGGTCCAGCTCCGGCTTGTGGGCTTCCAGCAGCGGGATGCCGCGCTCGGTGGCCAACTTGATGGATTCGCGCACGCGCTCGTCCATGTCCACGCGGACGGCAACGTACAGCGCCTTGGCGGGGATGCCTGCGCGCAGTGCCTCAACGACGGAGTTGCGCCCGGTGACGAGTTCCTCCATGGCCTTGCCCTTGGGGCCCGAGTTGCGGCGAGGGGAGGCACTGGTGCCGGCACGTTTCACGGCGGAGCGCTCCGAAAGCTCCTTGTTCTTGAAAGCCTTGTGGTAGGTGCGCTCTTCGGCCTTGGGGGTTGGGCCCTTGCCCTCGAGCGCCTTGCGACCAAGCCCGCCCGTGCCCTTGACGGGGCCCTTCTTGAGCTTGCGGACGGCGCCGGAACGGGGATTGTTGGCCATGGTGAAACCCTTAAGATTGGTGCGGCGCCCTTTGTGTTGGCCCCGAAATTCGTTAAATCAAAACTATGGGCGAACACATTTTTGGCACGCCACGTAACGGGAAACAACAAACCCGTAGCTAATAGCTTACGGCCTCAACGCAAATCGGCGCGCGGACAGGGCAGGAAAGTGCCCATTCTCACGGCCGCTCCCCTGTCGCTCGGTTTGCGTCCGGCCCCTATTTCACGACGCGCGGTCGGCTTCCGATCCCTACTTCACGACGCTATCGCAGCAATGGTGCCATTTTGACGATCCCTATCCCACGGCGTGGACAGCGCCGCAGATTTTCCAGCCATTGCTGCGCTAGCGTTTGGGAATTTTCAGCCATTGGTGGGATAGACAATATGAGGTGAGGGTGGTTGGGTTTCCAGCCCGGCCGCCGTTGATGAGGACCGGGGCCTGTTATGTCATAACGCCCGTGGGTTGCCAGTGAGCAACGTCTTGGCTTTCGGC
>JBBSQT010000176.1:0-5065 GCA_038243775.1 Actinomycetales bacterium
ACGCCCTGCTGGCCCACACCGACAACGAGCATGTCCACGCCGACGCCATCCGCGAGTGCCTGGCCGCACTGACCCGCTGGCTGGAATAACCGGGTGGGCAGGCCCGCGGCCCGGTCCCTGCGGTCCGGGTTCCCACCGTGCCAGGCGGGCAGGAGGACAAAACGAAAGTGCCGGCGGCGTTCTTCACAAGAACGACGCCGGCACTTTGGCTTGGATGGCATTAGCCGGCTATGCCGACCTTGGCCTTGACGACCCTCACGCGGGAGGACATCTTGTACTCGGTGTACTTGGCCACACCGGAGAGGATCAGGCACAGGCCCACGTAGATGACTGCGGCGACCATGAGCGCCGGGACCACGGGGAAACCGAAATCGCCCTGCGATCCAAGGACGGTCGCGTAGTACAGGATCTCGTTGTACGTGATCAGGAAGCCAAGCGCGGTGTCCTTCATGATGACCACCA
This sequence comes from Actinomycetales bacterium, assembly GCA_038243775.1. Classification (GTDB taxonomy): domain Bacteria; phylum Actinomycetota; class Actinomycetes; order Actinomycetales; family Micrococcaceae; genus Specibacter. The sequence continues at coordinate 463 of JBBSQT010000176.1, forward strand.
GCTGCGAGATGATGACCGGCAGCATGGCGCGGATGGCCTGGGGCAACAGGATGCTGCGCAGCGCCTGGCCGTTCGTGAGGCCAACGGCCAGGCCGGCCTCACGCTGTCCCTTGGGCAGCGACTCGATGCCGGCCCGGAACACCTCGGCCAAGACAGAGCCGTTGTAGAGGATCAAGCCGACCACGACGGCGGTGAAGGGCGTGATGCCCTTGACTCCGACCGAGGGAAGACCGTAGTACATGATCATCATCAGGATCAGCAGCGGCACGGCACGGAACACTTCCGTGAACCAGTAACAGGGGAGGCTGAGCCATTTGGTGTCGGCCAGGCGGCCGAAGGCGAGGATGATGCCGAGCAGCAGGCTTCCGACTGCGGCCACACCGAAGGCACTTACTGTGGCCCAGATCGCCTTGAGGAACTCCTGTTGGACGAGCGGGAAGGTGAAAAGGTCCCACTTCTTGGCCGTGAACTGCCCGGATTGATAGAACCTGAACAGGACGAAGGCAATGATGCCCACCACCACAATGCCGGTGATGACGTTCAGGTAGACGTAGCGTGTGCGGGCCTTGGGGCCGGGAACGTCAAAAAGTACCGCACTCATCGAGCCACCTTCCATTTCTTTTCAAGGTAGCGCTGCAGTGGTGTCATGATGCCCAAAACCAAGACCACAAAGATCAGGGCAACCCACAGCAGGCCGGGCAGCAATGGCTCACCACGTTCGCTGAGGTAGGCGCGGATGGCGCCAGCCTCCAAGACAGAGAAGCCCGCGGCAACCGTCGTGTTCTTCAACAGTGCAATGAACACACTGAACAGCGGCGGCACCACGGAACGGAATGCCTGGGGCAGCACAATCAAGGTCAGGGTCTGCATGAACGGCAGGCCGATGGCCCGTGCGGCCTCGGACTGGCCCACGGACACGGTGTTGACGCCCGAGCGGATCGCCTCGGAAACATAGGTGGCCGTATACAAGGAGAGGCCGATGATGGCCGCATTGATGAAACTGACCTTGGGCAGTCCCAGCTGTGGATAACCCAAGGCGAAGAAGGCCAGTATCAGCGTCAACGGGGTGTTGCGGACAGCGTTGACGTAAAACGTCCCGGCGGCCCGCATGGCCGGTGCCGGCGAGACGCGCATGCCGGCGACGACGGTTCCCAAGATCAACGCAAAGAACGCCGAAAAAATAAAAAGAATTCCGGTGTTCTTGAACCCGGTCAGGAACAACTCGCTGTTGTCAATAAGTACATTCACAGGGCACTGTCGCTTTCAGTGAATTGAAGAGGACGAAGTGGTGGCGTTGTGCCGGCTCCACCGGCACAACACCACCACTCAGGGGTGGATGCTACTTTTCAACAGCGGGCTGTTCAACCTTGGTGCCCGACTTGCCCAGTGTGGCGTCGAAAATCTTGGTCCACGTGGCGTTGCCATCAGTGAGCGTCTTGTTTAGGAAATCCTGCAGGGCGGTGTCGCCCAGGGGCAGACCGATGCCGTACTTCTCCGTGGTGAACGGCTCGCCAACAACCATCAGCTTGTCAGGTTCCTGGGAGGCGAAGCCCAACAGGATGGCCTGGTCGGTGGTGACGGCGTCAACGGTGCCGGACTTGAGCGCGTCCACACACTTGGAGTAGATGTCGAATTCCACCGGGGTGGCGTCCGGGAAGTTCTCGCGAATGTTCTGGATGGGCGTGGAACCGGTGGCGGAGCACACCTTCTTGCCGGCCAAGTCCTTCTCGCTCTTGATGTCCGTGTTGTCCTTGGCCACGAGCAGGCCCTGGCCGGTGACGAAGTAGGGTCCGGCAAAGTCCACGAGCTTCTTGCGCTTGTCCGTGATGGAGTACGTGCCCACGTAGAGGTCAACGTCGCCGTTGGCCAGTGCCGACTCGCGGTTCGCGGACGGGATGGGCTTGTACTCGATCTTGTCCGCTGCGACACCCAGTGAGGCAGCCATCCAGCGGGCAATCTCAATGTCGAAACCGCTGCGCACACCTGTGGCGGCGTTGAGGTAGCCCAGACCGGGCTGGTCTTCTTTTACGCCAATGCGGATGGCACCTGCGGACTTGATCTTGTCAAAGGTGGGGCTGCCGGTCAGGGCAACGTCCTTGGCAACGTCGAAGCTCAGGCCCGCTGCGTCCTTGCCGCCGCCATCTGATCCGCCGCCGCCGGCGGTGTCGCCGCCGCCACAGCCGGTCATGGTCAGGGCTGCTGCCGTGAGGAGGGCCGCTACGCCGAGGCTCTTCCTGCCAAAAAATTTCTTCAAGGGTGTTTCCTTTCATAGGCGGCCAAAGGGCCGGGAACAAACTGGCCTGGTGAGCCAAAATGGGGGTGGATCTATTATCCGTTGGTGAGGATCTTGGACAGGAAGTCCTTGGCCCGGGCTGTCTGCGGATTGGTGAAGAAGTTTTCCGGGGTGGATTCTTCGACAACCTCGCCGTCTGCCATGAAGATGACCCTGTCAGCGGCCTTGCGGGCAAAGCCCATCTCATGCGTGACAACGACCATCGTCATGCCGTCCTTGGCCAGTTCAACCATGACGTCCAGGACCTCATTGATCATTTCCGGGTCCAAGGCGCTGGTGGGCTCGTCAAAGAGCATGACCTTGGGCTTCATGGCCAGGGCGCGGGCTATGGCAACGCGCTGCTGCTGGCCACCGGAAAGCTGGGCGGGAAGTTTGGCCGCCTGGTGTCCCACGCCGACACGTTCCAACAGGCTCAACGCGAGCTTCTCGGCGTCGGCCTTGGCCATGCCCTTGACCTTGATGGGGCCGAGCGTGACATTTTCCAGGATCGTCTTGTGGGCGAAGAGGTTGAAGGACTGGAAGACCATGCCGACGTCGGCACGCAGGGTGGCCAGCTCGCGGCCCTCTTTGGGCAGCACCTTGCCTTCAATGCTGATGGTGCCGGTGTCAATGGTTTCGAGCCTGTTGATGGTGCGGCACAGTGTTGACTTGCCGGAACCGGAAGGGCCCAGCACCACCAGAACCTCGCCCTTGGCAACTTGGAGATCAATATCCTTGAGCACGTGGAGGGTGCCGTAGTGCTTGTTGACAGCTTTTAGCTCCACGAGAGCAGGAGCAAGTGCGGAATTTGTCATGCATCGAATCTACCGAGAATCACCGGACTCGGCGGCGCTTTTGGCCATGTTGGGGCGGATCGTAACTGTAACGAGATAATGTGAGGGGCACCACGGCAACTTTTGCTCCCATTGGTTCGCGTACCCTAGGTGCCATGAGTTCACCTACAACATCCAGCCACCCCATCCGCCCCGAGTTGCGACGCTTCGGCATCTGGCGCACCAACGGCAGCGGCCGCGACACAGCTGATGCGCGACTGCTGGAAACCCCGCCGAGCAGCGATTTCACCCACACCGATCCGTGGCGGGTCATGCGCATCCAAAGTGAATTTGTCCAAGGCTTTGACGCACTCGCCGAAATTGGCCCGGCCATCAGCGTTTTTGGCTCCGCGCGCACCAAGCAAGATTCCCCGTACTACGCCACCGGTGTCGAGCTGGGCCGGCGCCTGGTGGAAGCCGGCGTGGCGGTCATCACCGGCGGCGGTCCCGGTTCCATGGAGGCGGCCAACCGCGGCGCCATGGAAGCCGGCGGCCTCTCGATCGGCCTGGGCATTGAGCTGCCGTTTGAGCAGGGCATGAACCAGTGGGTTGGCCTGGGCGTCGACTTCCGCTATTTCTTCGCCCGCAAGACCATGTTCGTCAAGTACGCCCAGGGTTTTGTGGTGCTCCCCGGCGGCTTGGGCACCCTCGACGAATTGTTCGAAGCCATGGTCCTGGTGCAGACCAGCAAGGTCAGCCAGTTCCCCATCGTGCTGGTGGACAAGACGTTTTGGGCCCCGCTCATGGACTGGCTCAGGGACACCATGGTGGAGCAGGGCCTGGTTTCGCCGGGCGACTTGGACATTGTCCAGCTCGTGGACACGGCGGAAGAAGCTGTTGACATGGTCATGCAGGGCAAGGCCGGTGCCAAGGTGGCCGCCCAAAATCGGCAGTGAGCTGCCCGCTGAAACCCGCCGCCCGTCTGGCACCATGGTGTTGTGACTTATTTCCTGATCTTCCTCGCCATCATCGTGGCAGCGGCTGCCGTGTTTTATGTAATGGGGTTGAACAAGCCCGGCGCTGATTCACCGGCTTACGTGGACGCGCTTGGAGCCCCTGTCGCGAACCTGCCGCCGGTGCTCCTGCCGGATGCCCCCGTCCCGGCCGACGTCGACAGGGTGCGGTTCTCGCTGGGGCTGCGCGGCTACCGCATGGACCAGGTGGATGAGGTCCTGGACCGGCTGCGCGACCAAATAGCCGCCAAGGACTCCCGGATCGCAGAGCTTGAGGCGGCCGTTGGCGGGGGGCTTCGCACGGATCCCGGCGCGAATTTTGACCCCGACGACGGCGGACCCCCGGCCGGCGCTGGTTCGGCGGCACCCGCTGAAAAGGGGGCCGCCACGGGCGGCAGCGCGGCGGATGGCAGCACGAGTGAATGATGATGGATTGGTCCGCTGCGCCTGGGCCGGAATTGAACGGGACGAACAATACCAGCAGTACCACGACACCGAATGGGGCCGGCCCGTCACCGGCGAAACCGAGCTCTTTGAACGGCTCA
>JBBSQT010000177.1:0-4981 GCA_038243775.1 Actinomycetales bacterium
CCGGCCGGGACAAACCAAAGCGGCGCCGACCGGCCGGGGTTCATGGCAGCGCGCGCCCCTGTCGGTTAGGGTTTTGCGCATGAGCAAATTCGCTGTGTTCCTGCGCGGCATCAACGTGGGCGGCATCAATGTCAAGATGGCTGAGCTGCGGACCGCGCTGGCCACATTGCCGCTGGCCGGTGTCAAGACCCTTTTGGCCTCAGGCAACGTGGTGTGCAGCTTTGAGGGCTCCGCCGTGGAGGTGAAATCCCTGGTGGAGACGTTGTTGCGTGAGCGCTTCGGCTACGACGCCTGGGTGGTTGTCATCGATGACGCGTCGCTGGCTGCCATCATCGAGGCCTGCCCGTGGCCGGCCGACGACACCGAAACCCACAGTTACATCACGCTCTCCTCCGACCCGGCAATCCTGGATGAGCTGGCACGGCACGGGGGCGAGATCCCCGGCGTCGAATTTCTGCGCATCAGCCCCATGGCCATCGCCTGGCCGGCGGCGGCGGGCAGGACGCTGGACAGCCCCTTCAGCAAGCTCACGGCACGTCCGCGCTACAAGAGCAGCACCACCACGCGCAACCTGCGCACCCTCATCAAGGCCCGGGAATCCCTCACCGGCTGAACCGGGCAAGCCCGCAAGTGCCCGGTCGGAGGGGGTTGGTTGCAGCACCGCCGGGCCCAGTGTGAGCAAGGTCTGCGGCGCGCGGCTTTACAATCGCCCTAAGGGTTACCTAATCTTGTATTGCGCTCAACTATTGTGCCGTAATTATTTTCTATGCCGAAAGGCCCCATGAAGACTTTGTTCAGCAAGACCGCCCTGGCCGCCGTTGCCGGAATTTCCGCCCTTGCCTTGGCGGCTTGCGGCGGCGGCGCCGCCCCAGCAACCTCCGAGGGCGCCCAGGGTTCGGCCACCGACGCCATCACCGTGTACAACGCCCAGCATGAATCCCTGACCCAGGCCTGGGCAGACGCATTCACCAAGGAAACCGGCGTCAAGGTGACCCTTCGCAACGGTGACGATTCCGAGCTGAGCAACCAAATCATCCAGGAAGGCAGCAAATCCCCAGCGGACGTGTTGCTGACGGAGAACTCCCCGGCCATGACGCAGGTCGAAAATGCCGGGCTGTTCACGGACATCGACCCCGCCATCATTGCCCAGGTCCCGGCCGAATACCGCCCCTCCACGGACAAGTGGACCGGCATCGCCGCCCGCAGCACCGTCTTCGCCTACAACACGACGAAGCTGACCGAGGCGCAGCTGCCCAAGTCCGTCATGGACCTGGCCGATCCCGCCTGGAAGGACCGCTGGGCCGCCTCACCGTCCGGCGCCGACTTCCAGGCCATCGTTTCGGCCATGCTGGAACTCAAGGGCGAGGACGCCACGCTGAGCTGGCTGAAGGCCATGAAGGAAAACTCCAAGGCCTACAAGGGCAACAGCACGGCCATGAAGGCAGTCAATGCCGGCGAGGTCGACGGGGCCGTCATCTACCACTACTACTGGTTCGGCGACCAGGCCAAGACCGGTGAGAACTCCAACAACGTGGCCCTGGAATACTTCAAGAACCAGGACCCGGGCGCCTTTGTCTCCGTTTCCGGCGGCGGCGTGCTGGCTTCGAGCAAGCACCAGGCCAACGCGGAGAAGTTCCTTGAATTCATTACAGGCCAGGCCGGGCAGACCATCCTGCAGACGGGCACATCCTTTGAATATCCCGTGGCCAGCGACGTCGCCCCGAACCCCCAGTTGGTCCCGCTGAAGGACCTGGACGCGCCCAAGGTCGACGCGGCCAAGCTGAACTCGCAGAAGGTGACCGACCTGATGACCGAGGCCGGTTTGCTCTAGCAGCCATGTTTTTCCCTCGAGGCACGACGGCGGCACGCACGCCGCGCATCAAAGTTTCGCCGGGTGCGGCGAAGGGCCGGGGCACACGCTCCGGCCCTTGGGCCGTTGTGGTGCTGTCGGCGCTGATCGCGATTTTTTCCCTTCTCCCGCTCGGCTATGTAGCCGTCATGACGGCCAACGCCGGGTGGGACACGATCGTCAAGCTCGTGTTCCGCGCCCGGGTCGGGGAACTGCTGGTCAACACCATCGCACTCGTTCTCATCACGGTGCCGCTGTGCGTGGTCATCGGCATTGCGGGCGCCTGGCTTGTGGAGCGCACCCGCCTGCGCGGACACAAGGCGTGGGCCGTTCTTTTGGCCGCGCCCCTGGCCATCCCCGCCTTCGTCAACAGCTACGCCTGGGTCAGTGCCATCCCCTCGCTTGGCGGCGTGTTGGGCGGGGTGCTGGTCTCCACACTCTCCTACTTCCCGCTGGTGTACATCCCCGTCGCGGCCGTCCTCAGCCGGATGGACCCGGCCCTGGAACAGACAGGCTCCTCGCTGGGCCTGGGCCCGTGGCAGGTGTTTTTCCGGGTGGTGCTCCCCCAGCTTCGGCTTGCCGCGGCTGGCGGGGCGCTGCTGGTCTCACTGCACCTGCTGGCCGAGTACGGCGCCTTCGCCATGATCCAGTTCGACACCTTCACCACCGCCATTTACGACCAGTTCCGGTCGACGTTCAACGGTGCCGCCGCGAACATGCTCGCCAGCGTCCTTGTGCTGCTGTGCCTGCTGCTGTTGCTTGGCGAGGCCAAGTCCCGCGGCAACGCCCGCTACGCCCGCATCGGCGGGGGCGTGCAGTCCGGCCCCACCCGCCAAACGCTGGGCTGGTTCGAGGTCCCCGCGCAGGCCTTCCTCATTGTTCTGGGCGTCCTGGCCCTGGGAGTGCCGCTCTTCCACGTCATCCGCTGGCTCATCGCCGGCGGCGCGTCCGTCTGGCAGGGCGGTGACCTGAGCGTCGCGCTGCTCCAGACCTTGGGATACGGCCTCGTTGGCGCCCTGGCCACGGTGGTCCTGGCGTTTCCCATGTCCTACCTGGTGGTCCGCCACCCCGGCCCCATGACGAAGCTGCTCGAGGGCGCCAACTACATCTCCAGCTCCATGCCCGGGATCGTGGTCGCCCTGGCCCTGGTGACCATCACGATCCACGGCGTGCCCGCGATCTACCAGACCGCCGTCGTCCTCGTGGCGGCGTACGCGCTGCTGTTCATGCCGCGCGCGCTGGTGAACCTGCGGGCCGGGCTGGCGCAGGCGCCGAAGGAACTTGACGAGGCCGCCCAGGCGCTGGGCAAGCCGCCGCTCGTGGCGTTCTTCAAGGTGACGCTGCGGCTCAGCGCCCCCGCCGCGGCCGGCGGGGCCGCGCTCGTGTTCCTGGGCATCGTGAACGAACTGACGGCCACGCTGCTGCTGGCGCCCAACGGCACCAGCACCCTGGCCACCAAATTTTGGTCCCTGAGCAGCGGGATCGACTACGCCGGTGCGGCCCCGTACGCGCTGCTGATGATCCTGCTCTCCGCACCCATGACCTACCTCCTTTTTGCCCAATCCAAGAAAGCAGCCGGACAGTGAGCACCCCACGCAGGACCCGGCAGGCGACGCCCGCGACGACGGCGGCCGCGCCCGCACCGGCATTCGCCCCCACACCCGGCCACGTCACCGACCACCTGCAGGTGCAGGGTGCCCGAAAGTCATTCGGCGGCACCGAGGTGCTCAAGGGTGTGGACCTGACGGTGGCGCAGGGGCGCACCACGGCCATCGTCGGCGCTTCCGGCTCGGGCAAGACCACGCTGCTGCGGATCATCGCCGGCTTTGAATCGGCCGACGCCGGCAGCATCTCCCTGGGCGGCGCCACGGTTGCCGGCCCCGGCACCTGGGTGCCGGCACACAAGCGCAGCGTGGGGTATGTTGCCCAGGACGGCGCCCTGTTCCCGCACCTGACCGTGGGCCAGAACATCGCGTTCGGGCTGCCGGCCAGGGGCCGGGCCGCAGCCGCCAAGGTGGCGGAACTGCTGGAGATGGTGTCCATGAAACCGGCCTACGCCAAGCGACGGCCGGCGGAACTTTCCGGCGGGCAGCAGCAGCGCGTCGCCCTGGCCCGGGCACTGGCCCGCCAACCCGAACTGATGCTGCTGGATGAACCGTTCAGCGCCCTTGACGCGGGCCTGCGCGTCGCCACGCGCCGCGCCGTCGCCAAGACACTGACCGACGCCGGGGTGACCACCATCCTCGTCACCCACGACCAGGCCGAGGCGCTCAGCTTTGCAGACCAGGTCGCCGTCATGCGTGACGGCAGGCTTGCCCAGATCGGCAGCCCGTTCGTGGTCTACACGCGCCCCGCAGACCGTGCGACGGCGGAATTCCTAGGCGACGCCGTCATCCTTGAGGCCTGGTTGGAGGGCTCGCTGGCCCTGTGTTCACTCGGCGGCATACCTGTGCGCCGCCCGAGCATCCAGGGCAAGGTCCACCTGATGCTCCGCCCCGAGCAGATCCGCATCACCGAAGGCGGCAGCATCCGCGGACGCGTCCTGGAGACCGACTACTTCGGCCCGGAAACCACCGTGCGCATCCAGCTTGCACCCATCGTGGTCGACGCCGGCCGGCCGGTGGACCCTCACCAGCCCGTCGGCGGCGAAGTCATCAACATCCGCCACTGGAACGCCATGCTGGCCCGCCCCGGAACCGAACTGTCGCTGAAGGTCGTGGGCGAAGGCGTCGTCTTCCCCTGGAGCGACTGACCGCCGCCAGCTGTTGGGCCCGGCTTATTGGGTGGCGCTCTTGGGTCCCGTTGCCGGGCCGCCGCTATTGGGCTTGCCTGAGCGCTTCCCGGAAGGCCCTCGAGGCGGCAACTTCGGCCTCGGTGGGCTCCACCACGAGAGCCTGCGCCGTGGCAGCAACACTTTCACGCAGCCGACGGCGGGCCTGGTTTGCGCGTCCTCCGGCCCCCGCGAGGGCCAGGAACTTGCTGGTCAGCGCCAGGAAAATCCCCAGCACAGCTCCCCCGAGCAGCATCAGGGTGGGCAGCGGCCAGCCCTCCGCCGCCGGAGCCTCCGGGACCGGCAGCGCCAGGTAGCCGAGCACGGCCAGCACGCCCAGCCACACCAGCCCGCCCACGGCC
>JBBSQT010000178.1:0-4968 GCA_038243775.1 Actinomycetales bacterium
GGCATTCAGGCCATCGGAAACTCTGGAACAGCCCAACTCGCCTACACGGGGACCGGGCTCTGGCCGATCTACTTGGCCATGGCGGCCCTCTTCGGCGGGGTGATACTGCTCCGTATCCGCAAGGCCAGCGTCCGGAACTAGAAACGTCTGCACGGCTGCTGCGGATTCACACACCCGTGAACCCGCAGCAGCCACCGCGGCGGTTCAGCAGTCGATTCAGATTGGAGTGGACAGTCTGCGCACCGCCAGTGCAAGCCACAACTGCACACGATCAGCCGTCAACGCAGGGTCGTACCCCGTCAGCTCGGCGATCTGCGTGAGCCGGTAGCGGACTGTATTTCTGTGGAGCGCCAAGGCATCGGCCACGGCGGCCACGGAGCCGTTGAGACGCAGGTAAGTATCCAAGGTGTCCAGGAGCTCCGCTCCGTGCGTGGCGTCAAAAGCGGCGAGCGGGCCCAGGGCTTCGGATGCCATGTCGGCCATGGGGACGTCCTCGCTGGCCAGAAGCAGGGATGTCAGACTCAGCCGTTCAGGCACATTGACTTCCAAGCCGCGGGTGGCAGCCTCCCGGGCTTCAAAATAGCTCCATCGCAATCCGTTGGCCTGTGAGTATGCACCGCCGATGCCTACGGGCGCGATGACCCCGATGTTGTGCATCTGGTGGCTCAAAGCCCTTCCCAGAGTTGCCGGATCCCCCGCGCTGGTGGGTACCACCAACAACAGCTCCTGCCGTCCGTCGGAATGCACCGTTGCGGCAACTGCGTGTTCCAGCCCGGCAGGGAGGGTGATGGTGGACAGCGTGGCAAACCGGGACGCATCGCAGCTGACGAGCAAAACAAAGTTCTTTGCGCCCGGCGCAATATCGAGGCTTTCCAGACGGGCCGCAGCGTCGGCCGATTCCAGAGTTCCCCGAATAATGTCCGAGACGACCTGCCCGGAAATTTGGCGTTCCGTCTGGCGCCGCTGCACCAGGTTGTTCAACTCAATGCTGATCAAGCCGCGGGCATAGTCAACGATGCCGTCGTCGTGGAAGGGCTTGCGCAGCCACAGTGTGCTCGAGTCCCGCTTTCCCGTCGACAGCGCCACCGCATGCCAACCGACGTCGTCCGGAATGGCCCCGGGGCTGGTCGAGACAACCTCGCCGCCATATTGGGTGACGAGCAAGTCGGAGCCAACCATGGCCGACAGCTTGTGAAGCAGCGCTGCCAGGCCGCCACCCGTCAACAGCGCACGCGCCAACACCTGGTGCTCACGCAGCAGCCGCTCCAGTTTGATGTAGTGGTCCGACGAGCGCGCGTCAGCCACGAGCTTTCCGATGGCAATGAACGGGGTGCTGTAGGGGACCTCGACCACGGGGACGCCCCACCGGTTCGCCTCCGCAAGCAGTGCCGAGGGGACCGATTCGTGCTCAAAGCCAATGCCAAAACCAATTCCGACGGCGCCCGCCCGCTTGATCTGTCGGACAAAGGAACGCTGCGCATCAGCGGTGTTCTGCCGTGCCCCTGTGGTCAGCACCAGTTCGCCGCCGCTGAGGAACGACTGCGGGTTTTCCAGCTCCGTGACCGCCACCCAATCGATGGCAGCACTAAGTGGAGTTCGACTGGAACCGAGATTTTTCAGGAGTAAACCGGGGACGACTAGGAGGTCCGCCAATGAAAGTGCCATGCCCCAACTATACAAACGCACTACTCATGATGCGCGAGGTGGTGCAAGTGGCTATTCGGTTCTGGTTGCTGTGAGGCTTAGGCTAGCGCATATGCGGTGCGTATAGGCCGCCTTCCCATACCGAGCTAAAGAGGTTGAACACTGTGGTCCAGACCTTGCAGAACTTCATCAATGGAAATTTTGTGCCCGTCGCCGGCACTGAATCCCTCGACATTGTCAATCCCACCAACGGCGAGGTTGTCGCGAAAGCACCCATCTCCAACCAGACTGATATTGATGCAGCCATGGAGGCTGCGGCCACCGCATTCAAAACCTGGAAGCATGCCACCCCGGGCGAACGGCAGCGATTGTTGCTCAAGCTGGCGGACGCCATCGAGGAGCGCAGCGACGAACTCGTCGACGCACAGCACCGCAACACCGGCCAGGTCAAGCAGATGATTGCCGACGAGGAAGTGGCTGCCGGCGCCGACCAGCTGCGCTTCTTCGCAGGTGCAGCACGTCTTCTGGAAGGCCGATCCGCAGGCGAATACATGGAGAACTTCACCTCCTACGTGCGCCGCGAACCTGTTGGTGTCATTGCCCAGGTGACCCCCTGGAACTACCCGTTCCTCATGCTCATCTGGAAAATCGGCCCTGCCTTGGCTGCCGGCAACACGGTGGTGCTCAAGCCCAGTGACACCACTCCAGAGAGCACGCTTGTGTTCGCCGACATCGCTAAGGACATCCTCCCGGCCGGTGTGCTGAACTTTGTCCTGGGCAACGGAGCAACCGGCGCAGCAATGGTTGACCACAAGACCCCGGCCATGGTCTCCATCACCGGCTCCGTGCGGGCTGGCATCGCCGTGGCCAGTGGCGCCGCGAAGGGCCTCAAGCGCGCCCACCTGGAACTCGGCGGCAAGGCCCCGGCAGTTGTATTCGCCGATGCCAACCTGGGCAGGACAGCCCAAGAAATCGCCGAGTACGCCTTCTTCAACGGTGGCCAGGACTGCACAGCCATCACCCGCGTGCTGGTTGAAGAATCCGCCCACGAAGAATTTTTGGCCGCCCTGGCCACGGCCACCGAGGGACTGGAAACCGGCAACGCCGACGACTCCAAGAACTACTTCGGCCCGCTAAACAACATCAACCACTTCAACGCCGTGGTCAACGTTGTGGAGAACATCCCCGACTATGCAACTGTCGTCACCGGCGGCAAGCAGGTTGGCGACAACAAGGGCTTCTTCTTCGCACCCACCGTGGTGGATGGCGTCAAGCAGAGCGATGACATCGTGCAGAAGGAAACGTTTGGCCCTGTCATCACTGTCCAGACATTCAAGACGGAAGAAGAGGCAGTCGAGCTGGCAAACGACGTCGACTACGCCCTCGCCTCGAGTGTATGGACCTCAAACCATGGCGTGGCCATGCGACTGGCCCGTGACCTGGACTTTGGCGTGGTGTGGATCAACACCCACGTCATGCTCACAGCCGAAATGCCGCACGGCGGTTTCAAGCAGTCCGGCTACGGCAAGGACCTCTCCATCTACGGCGTGGAAGATTACACGCGCATCAAGCACGTCATGAGCAACCTGGACGCGTAGTCCCACAACGCCCTTGGCGTGGCACAGCCACGCCCGCACGAAATTGAAAGGAAAAACCATGAGCGATATCCAGTACCGCCTTGCCCAAAAACGCGAGCTCCTCGGAGCCTTCCCCGGCCCGAAGTCACAGGCGCTGAACGAACGCCGCAAGTCTGTTGTTGCCGGAGGCGTCGCCTCCTCCGTGCCGGTTTATGTTGAAGATGCCGACGGCGGAATCATCACCGACGTTGATGGCAACTCCTTCATCGACCTGGGGTCAGGCATCGCCGTCACCTCCGTTGGCGCCTCGGATCCCAACGTTGTGGACGCCGTGCGCGAGCAGGTCGGCCACTTCACCCACACCTGCTTCATGGTCACCCCCTACGAAAGCTACATTGCTGTCGCCGAGGAACTGAATGAGCTGACCCCGGGCACCCACGAGAAGCGCACCGTACTGTTCAACTCCGGCGCCGAAGCAGTGGAGAACGCCGTGAAGGTGGCACGCCTCGCCACGGGCCGCGACGCCATTGTTGCCTTCGACCACGCCTACCATGGCCGCACCAACCTGACCATGGCGTTGACCGCCAAGGCCATGCCGTACAAGACCAATTTCGGCCCGTTTGCACCGGAAATCTACCGCGTGCCCATGAGCTACCCGTACCGCGAAGAGTCAGACATCAAGGGTGAAGACGCCGCACGCCGCGCCATCACCATGATCGAAAAGCAGATTGGCGCTTCCAGCGTTGCTGCGATCCTGATCGAGCCGATCCAGGGCGAGGGCGGCTTCATCGTGCCCGCTGACGGCTTCCTGCCGACCCTGGCCGCTTGGGCCAAGGAAAACGGGGTTGTCTTCATCGCCGACGAGGTCCAGTCCGGCTTCTGCCGCACCGGCGAATGGTTCGCCACCGCGCACGAAGGCGTTGTCCCTGACATCGTCACCATGGCCAAGGGCATCGGTGGCGGCCTGCCGCTCTCCGCCATCACGGGTCGCGCCGATCTCATGGATGCCGTGCACCCCGGCGGCCTCGGCGGCACCTACGGCGGAAACCCGGTCGCCTGCGCCGCAGCTTTGGCAGCTATCAAGACCATGAAGGAGCACGACCTCAACGGCCGTGCCGCCAACATTGAGCGCATCGTGACCGACCGTTTCACGGCTCTCGTTGAGGAAATGGGTGCCGCCAACATCATCGGAGAGATCCGTGGCCGCGGCGCCATGATGGCGATCGAATTGGTCAAGCCCGGCACGGGCAGCACCACCAAGGAAGTCAACGCCGAAGCAGCCAAGGCCATCACCGGCGCCTGCCTCGCGGCCGGTGTCATCATCCTGACCTGTGGCACCTACGGCAACGTCATCCGCCTGCTCCCGCCGCTGGTTATCGGCGACGAGCTGCTGAACGACGGCCTGGACGTGCTCTGCGACGCCATCCGCGCGGCCGTCTAATCGTTGAGATGTGAGATAACGACGCCTCGCGGGCGTCGTTATCTCACATCTCAACGGGGTTGGCGGTGATGTACGACGGCGGTACCTGGGCTGGTCTTTTGGCCACCTGGGTGCCGCTCTTGTTGGCTCGGCTTAATATCCCGGTGCTGCGGGGAGACCGAAGTACTGTTCCAGGGTCTGGTAGCCGCGGTTGTGCATGTCGGTGGCCGTGCGGACGCCAATGTAGCGCAGGTGCCATGGCTCGTAGGTGTACCCGGTGATGGAGTCATAGCCATTGGTGTAGCGGATGATGAAGCCGTACCGCCA
>JBBSQT010000179.1:0-4955 GCA_038243775.1 Actinomycetales bacterium
ATGGGCGCACTCTCTTGGGCCGCCGCCGCCCCCCCGCCGCGGGCCTTGGTGCTTAGGTCGCCGGCCCCGCCGGGGCCCCCCCCACTTTCATGATCTCAGAAACAATGCTGGCCTCAAATCGGCGTTAAAGCGCAGGGAACCCCACCGCTTGCCGAACCCTGCCGTGCGGCCTCGACGCCGGCAGGGGGCGTTCCCACCGGCTGCGGTTGAGGATAAAAGCTGCAACCAAACAGCCATGCTGATGACCCACTGCCGATGCTGCGCGAGCCCACCCCACCGGCCATCAGCATCCCCGGGACGTATCCGTGCCGGGCGGCCCGCCATCCACCCTCACTGGGGACGTTCCCGCACCGCTTGGGAGCTGCACCGCGGGCGGATGCAGCGGACGCCCAGCCGGGCGGCATTGTAGGTGTTCTTCACCGGCTTGTCCGTACCCAGCCGATGCACCGCCGTGGCGAAGAGCACGGCGTGAAGACATGGCCACACCACTCCACGGGACGTGAGCCAACCAGAACGCCCAGGCCTCAGTCCTGCGGGGACCCGGCGGTCAACAAATCAAGAACTGCGCTGTCGTGCTGGCGGTTCAGCGCGACAACTTTCCCTTGTTCAAACAACGCAACAACGCGAGGGTTTACGTATGAGTCCCTGGCTATGGCCGGAGTGTTGTGCAGCCATTGGGATGCTTCCCGGATGGCGGCAGTGACCGCATTCGGGGACGTGGCCCCGGTACGATGGGAGCGCGCCAATGAAACGGCAGCGACCGCTGTGCCTTGCCACGTGCGGAAATCCTTGGCAGTGAAGCCAGGGCCGGCCACCCTGGCAAGATAGCTGTTGACCTCCGAATCGGAGATGGATTGCCAGACCGTCCGCCGTCCCGATTTGACCGGGTGGCACAGCGCAGGGCCCTTGCGCGGAGTGCTGGGAACGGAGAGAAAGTAGTCTCCCAGCAGCTCGTCGGAAAGATGCACATCCCAATTTCCTGCCGATTTGCCCCGGAACACCAGATGGATATCCGCATCCTCCACTCGGACATGACGCCGCTGCAAAGTTGCTGCACCGAAGGAACCATTCTCATCCGCATATGCTGCACCTCCGACCCGCAAACCTGCCCGGTCAATGAGGCGGACGGCTGCTGCGAGCGCCCGCCGTTTGGTATCCGCCTGCTGCTTGAGATCGCGCGTCACGGCTCGCCGCATGGCGGGCAGGCGCTGACCGAAGGCGAGGGACCGGATGAACTTTTCATCGTCGCGCATTTCGCGCCATCGTGGATGGTAAATGTACTGCGTGCGTCCGGCAGCATCAACACCAGTTGCTTGAATGTGGGCGCGCGGATCCGCAGCGATCCAGACGTGCTTCCACGCAGGGGGGACGGCCAGCGCCTCGATGCGCTCCCGCAGCTTCCCGGAACTGATTTTCCGTCCATTGGCCGAGACATAACTGAATCCGCGGCCCGCCACTCTGCGCGTTATCCCACCCGACCCTGGTTCGACCCGATGTAATTGTTCCACCATCACTCCTCCCCTATGCGAGTCGCCCTTCTCCACCGGACGCGGCGCTCCGTTCCCGGTGCCGTTCAGTGCCCGGTGTGCTGGTGCTGCGGCATCAACCTTTCCCACACCCGATGCTGTGCGAGCAGCTCGCCAAGCCCGTGAACGACTTCCCCCGGAAAGCCATGCACTATTCCTGGTGCGTCGGCGTCCACGCCCGCAGCTTGCAGGACATCGCCTGCGCTCCCCCACCCGCCGATGGCCTTCGCGTGGCGGAACGCCTCGGCTGCCAGCACCGCCACTCGCGGGTCCGGGCTGCCTTGCTCTCCGGTGGCGATGATGACGGCGTCATATTCCACGGAGCGGGCCGTTGCATAGCTTCTTTGCACGGGGTCGCCTGTGCCTTGAAGTGTTCCGCCGGTGGGGGCAATGATCAGTGCCTGCATTCCGGCCGCCGCGATGGCGTCACGGGCCTGCACCACCAGTTGCGCATCACTGCCGATGTCCGTGACAATTCCGATAATTCGCCCTTCGATGGGCCAATTCCGCCCCACTTGGGACACGGCAGGGCTGGGAGTCTCGTCTCCGGGCGGTTGGGAGGGTTCCGGCGCTGCGAGGCCAAGCTCATGCGCAACCTTCCGGCACAACTCGCCATCAATGTTGGCCAAGGCTGCCACCTGCCGTTCGCGGATGGTCTGTTCATAACATTTGCCTAACTCGAAGGCGTAAGCCTGGGCCACGTGATCCTGCTCAGTATCAGAAAGGCTGCGGTAGAAGAGCGTGGCTTGGGAGAAGTGGTCACTGAAGGTTGCCGGGTGGGCGCGCTCCTTCTTGCCTGCCTGCACTGCTTGCGGAAGATCAATGAACGCTCCGGTGTCGATGCCAGCGTGGAAGGGGCAGCCGCCGTCGAGCGAGTTTGGCTTGTAGGGGGCCACACCCGTGTAATCAGCGCTTTGGTGCATGCCGTCGCGCAACATGTCGTTGACGGGCGCGTGGGGCCGGTTGATCGGAAGTTGGCCAAAGTTCGGCCCGCCCAACCGGCTGATCTGTGTGTCAAGGTAGGAGAACAGCCGGCCCTGCAGCAGCGGATCATTGCTGACGTCGATGCCGGGGACCAGATGACCAGGATGAAAGGCCACCTGTTCCACCTCGGCGAAATAATTTTTGGGGTTGGCATTGAGTGTCATCCGCCCCAGCATTTGGACCGGCGCCAGTTCCTCGGGCACAAATTTCGTGGGATCGAGCAGGTCAATGCCTTCATACATCTCATCCTCAACGTCTGCGAAGACCTGCACACCGAGCTCCCACGACGGAAAGTGCCTGGATTCGATGGCATCGGCTAGGTCGCGGCGGTGGAAGTCTGGGTCCATCCCGTTCACAATCTGCGCTTCTTCCCACACCAGCGAGTGCACACCCAGGGTGGGCTTCCAATGGAACTTGACCAGCGACGTCGAACCTTCCGCATTGACCATGCGGAACGTGTGGACGCCAAAGCCCTCCATCATGCGGAAGGAGCGTGGGATGCCGCGGTCCGCCATGAACCAGAGGGTGTGCGCCTGGGCCTCAGTGTGCAGGGAAACAAAGTCCCAAAAGGTGTCGTGTGCGCTTTGGGCCTGCGGAATTTCCCGGTCAGGATGTGGTTTGGCGGCGTGGACCACATCGGGGAACTTGATGGCATCCTGGATGAAAAAGACGGGGATGTTGTTGCCGACCAGGTCGAAGGTGCCTTCGTCGGTATAGAATTTCACGGCAAACCCGCGAGTGTCCCTGACAGCGTCTGCCGAACCGCGGGACCCCACCACTGTGGAGAAGCGGACAAACACAGGCGTTTCAACATCGGGCGCCAGGAAACCCGCCCGGGTCAGGCCGCTGCCGGTCCCATAGGACTGGAAAACACCGTGGGCGCCGGCGCCGCGGGCATGCACCACACGCTCGGGGATGCGTTCGTGATCGAAGTGCGTGATCTTCTCGCGCAAGTGGTGGTCCTGCAGAAGTGTGGGGCCCCGGCGTCCCGCTTTGAGCGAATGGTCGGTGTCCTGCAGTCTCGTGCCTTGCGCGGTGGTGAGATAGTCACCACTCTGGCTCCGCGAATTTGCCGGCTCCCCGGTGGGGGTTCCGGTGGGGGAAACAAGTTCAGGCCCGTGCTGGTCGGGTTTGGGAGGCAGGGGTTTGCTGGGTTCGGTCGGTTCGAGAAATGGCGGCGGTTCAACCGACGGTGCTCCCGGAACGGGCGGCGGCACGGGGACGCTGGGACTTGTCATGTTTTCTCCCACAGGACGGAATGGATTGTTGCATTACGTCCATCTTTGGACCCGGCGCCGTGCACCGTCAAGGCCCAGTTGCCGGCCGCGGGGGCTTCGCCGGCGCCGTGACGCGCTTCACGGTGCTTAATGTTCATGCCGGGAGGACGGCCATCAAGGTAGCATGATGCCCGCAGCCACCACTGCGTTCCCGATCTTGCAGTTCCATCCCGCATCACCGGCCGAAATGGAGACGGCAATGTTGACTTTTGGCATTGAAGAAGAGTTTGTTTTTTTAGATCCCGCCACCTTGTCCCCTGCCCATGTGGCACCGCAAATTCGCAGCGAATTGTTGGCGGCCGGGTTTGACAGCTCTGTGGTGCATCACGAATTTTTCCAGTCACAAATAGAGTTTGCATCCCCTGTTTTCGATTCCCGGCTGACCGCGGCGAGATCCCTTGGCGAGTTTCGGGCTGCGCTGCATGCGGCCGCGACGGTCCATGGCGTGGTGGTTGCGGGCACTGGCACGCCATACCAGAAATCACCGGCCCCGGTTATGACGGAGGACAGCCGTTATGCGGCCATTGCGAACGTCGTCGGGGCGCTCAGTCACGAACACGAAATCAACGGGCTCCACATTCATGTTGGCATCCCGGACCAGGAAAGCGGCCTGCGGTGTCTCAACAGCATTCGCCGCTGGTTGCCAACGCTGATGGCCATCTGCGCCAACTCACCTTTCTGGTGCGGCCATGACACCGGGTTTGCCAGCTGGCGTGCCATTCAATCCCGGCGCTGGACAACTGCTGGTTGTCCGCCCCATTTCACCGACGCCGCAGATTACCGCAACCGGGTCCAGGCACTCGTCGGCATCGGGGGGACGCCCGACAGCAGTTGTATTGCGTGGTATGCCAGATTGTCCGAACACCAGCCGACCTTGGAGATTCGGGTGGCAGATGCCCAGCTGCAACCCTGGTCCTCAGTGCTGCTGGCCCTCTTATGCAGGGGTTTGGTCGCCACGTATCTGAGCGGAGGGACCCTGCAGGAATCGGTGCCGAGCGCCGAATTCCTCGATGCTGCCCTGTGGCATGGTGCCCGCTACGGCATGGACGGCGAACTTGTTCATCCGTTTCACGAAACGCTGGTGCCGGCAGCTGAAGCGGTCCAGGCCCTGCTGGATGCCATAAGCCCGGCCTTGGAAGCCAGCGGGGACTTGGCAGCTGTCATGTCC
>JBBSQT010000180.1:0-4892 GCA_038243775.1 Actinomycetales bacterium
CACGAAGTCCACCACCTCGGACACCTTGGACCAGGGCGCATGGACCGGCACCAGCAGGGTCCCCACACTGACCCCGTCGGGGACTATCAGCGAGTCGCCCGGGTGATAGACGCCGTCGTCAATCAGGTAGCCAATGTTGGCTACCACGGGGATGGTGGGGTGGATGAGCGCATGCTGTCCACCAAAGCACTGCACGGAAAAGCCCGCCGTGGTGAAGCGCTCCCCCGGCGCCGCATCATGGATCTGCCCGGCGTGCTCCGGCGCGGCGTCGCGCAGGGCGGCCGCCACACCGGCGGGGGCGTGGACCGCCAGTCCCGGCGCGGCGGACAGGGCCTGGACCATGGCGGGCGTGTCAAGGTGGTCGGGGTGCTCATGGGTGATCAGGACGGCGTCGGCACCGTCGAGTGCGGTGGCGGCCTCGGAAAAGATTCCCGGGTCAAGGACAAGCACGCGCCCGTCCTGTTCGAGTCGGATACAGGCGTGGGTGAATTTTGTCAGCAGCATGCGCCCAGCCTATGCCCGCATCCGCGTCCCGGCCATGGCGCGGGCCCCGGGAGTTTCCGGGCGGGTGGGATAGGCTGGGTGATTGAAACGAGGCCCTAGTGAAAGTGAGAGCGCACCATGTCGGATGCCCCGGTGAAGGAGCAGCGCGTCACCAAGCAGCGCGTTGCCATCAGCGCCGCATTGGACACCTTGGACGACTTCGTCAGCACGCAGGAACTGCACCGCATGCTGCATGAACAAGGCACCCGGGTCTCGCTCGCCACCACGTACCGGATCCTCGCCTCGATGGCTGAGGAGGGCCTGGTCGACACCCTGCGCAACGGCGAGGGCGAGGCCGTGTACCGGCGCTGTTCGGCCACGAACCACCACCACCACCTGCTGTGCCGCAACTGCGGGAAGACCGTGGAGGTCGAGGCGCCGGAGGTGGAGAAGTGGGCGGCGGCGATCGCCAAGGCCAACGGCTTCACCCAGGTCCAGCACACGGTGGAAATTTACGGCCTGTGCCCGGAATGCTCAGCCGCCTAAGCTGGCGATTCAATCAGCCCGCCCTCGCGGAGCCACCAAAATGCCCAGCGGCTCGCGCACCCACCAATCCCCGCTGCGCCGCCATTGGCGCCAGGTGGTGAACCGGTAGCGCTCCACCCGCGCCTGCACCAGCAGCGGGCGCTGCCCGTCAAAGGGGTCGTGGCGCAGCAGTTTCAAGGTGGCGGGGTCGGCCTCCAGCAGCCGTTCCAGAAACGGGCCGAACCAGTGCATGCCGGGCTGTCCCAGTGCCAGAAACCACATCATCCAATCCAGCCGCAGGTGGTAGGGCGCCCACTGCCGCGGCGTGCGGCCCGCCGGTCCGGGCTTGCCGCGGAAGCCGTATTCACGCCATTGCGCCCCGTCCCAGCCCTCAACCACCACCTCGTGCCGCACCCGCGTAATGCTGCCAAAGGCGCCATAGGCGTTGCCCAGCCGCCACCGGTTGAAGCTGGCGTTCATGAGCTGGTTGCTCGAGAACAGGTTCCGCAGCGGCCGCCAGGCCAGCCACACCATGAGCGCGCCCATCAGAAGCACGACGCCGGCAAACCAGTCCGGCAGTCCCGGCGCCTGGGTGCCGCCCTGCGGACAGCCCAGGAATCCATCGCCCACGGCGCTGAACGCCAGCACCAGCGTCAGCGCATTGAGCCACGCAAAGTTGCCGGAGAGCACCAGCCACAGCTGCGTGACGATCACTATTGCCGCGGCGATGCCGGCCACGGGCAGTCCAGCCATGGACTGCGGGGCAAAGAGCAGGAACGGCACAATGAGCTGGGCGACATGGTTGCCCAGCACCTCTGCCTTGTGCAGCGGCTTGGGCAGGTGGTGGAAAAACCAGCTCAGCGGGTTCGGCATGGGCTGGGTTTCGTGGTGGTAATACAGTGCGGTCAAATCCCGCCACACGCGGTCACCGCGCACCTTGATCATGCCGGCGCCAAACTCCAGCCGGAACACCAGCCAACGGAAAAGCCAGAGGGTGACCACCGGCGTCGTGCTCTGGTTGGAGCCCAAAAAGGCGGCGAGGAAGCCGGCTTCGAGCAGCAGGATCTCCCAACCGAAGCCGTAGAAGACCTGGCCCACATTCACGATCGACATGTAGAGCAGCCACAGGGCCAGGAACACCATCATGGGCACCCATGGCGGGCCCATTTGCGGCAGGCCCAGCACCACCGAGAGTGCCAGTGCCGCGCCGGACCACGCCACCAGGCGCAGCAGCCGGTCCGAATAGTGCCGGCGGAACAGCGTGGGGCCGGGCAACCGGGCGGTGCGGGCGATCAGGCGCGGGACCGGCAGCAGGCCGCGCTCACCCAGCAAGGCAGGGAACTGCAGGGCCGTGGAGACAAATGCGAGCACAAAGACGCCCGCAATGCCGCGCTGCAGGACGAAACGGGCGGCGTCGTAGCGGGCGCTGCCCAGCCAGCCCACAACCTCCCAGTCCGAACCCAGCCAGTCCATGGTTATACGCTAGCCCGCTGCGCCTGCGGATGGTAAGTGGCCAATGGGGCCAATGGGGCCAGAACAGTTGTGGCGCACCAATGGAGGGCAACGGTGCGCAGGTCCCGCGGCGCAGCAGCCTGGGGGCTGGGCTGGGGGCTGGGCTGGGGGCTAGTTTGCCAGGGCGGGGCGCTGGGACCAGCCGCGGCGCCGGCGCCGGCCACCGGCCACCCGGCACAGCAAATAAATCAAGAACGACAGTGTTGTCACGTACGGGCTGATGGGGATGCTGCCACCCAAGGCCAGCATGATGCCGCCCACGGTGGACACCATGGCGAATGCCACGCTGAGCAGCACCACCACGCGCGGGGACACCGTGACCTGCAGGGCCGCGGCCGCGGGCGTGATGAGCAGGGCCAGCACCAGCAGCGCACCCACCACCTGGATGGACAGTGCCACGGCAATGCCCAGCAGGAACATGAACGCCAGGGAGAGCGTGCGCACGGGAACCCCGCGGGCGGTGGCGATGTCCGGGTCGACGCTGGCAAAGGTCAGCGGCCGCCAAATCAGGGCAAGCCCAACCACCACCACCAGCGCAGTGCCCGCCAAAACGGAGAGCTGCGTGGAATCAACCGAGACGATCTGCCCCGTCAACAACCCGAACTTGTTGGCAGACCGGCCCTGGTAGAGGGACAGGAACAGGATGCCCAGGCCCAGGCCAAAGGGCATGATGACGCCAATGACCGAATTCCGCTCCCTGGCCCGCACGCCCATCACCCCCAACAGCAGGGCGGCCAGGATGGAGCCGACCAGCGACCCGAGGATCACATCGGCACCGACCAGCAGCGCAAACGCGGCTCCGGCGAAGGAGAGTTCGGCGATGCCGTGCACCGCGAAAGCGAGGTCGCGCATCATGACAAAGGTGCCGATCAGACCTCCCACAACACCCAGGATGGCGCCGGCAAGCAGGGTGTCCCGGAACAGCGGCAGCAGCTCGCCGTAATTGCTGAAGTCGAAGACGGCCTGGCCGAATTCCGCCCAATTCATGACTGCCCCGCTCCATCCGCGGTGGCCGGCGTTTCCGCCATGTGCCCGTCAAGCACCGTGCCCGTCCCGCCCACCACCACCAGGCGTCCGTCGATGTTGAGCACCTCAACACGCGTGCCGTACAGCTCGGACAGCACCGAGGTCTGCATGACGTCCTCCGGGGTTCCCAGGGTGAATTTTCCGCCCGCCAAGTACAGTACCTTGTCCACATGTTCCAGGATCGGGTTGATTTCATGCGTGACAAAGACGACGGCGGTCCCGTGGTCTTTCGCCTGCCTGCCCACCAGGGCGCTGACTTCTTTTTGGTGGTTCAGGTCAAGGGAGAGTAGCGGTTCGTCGCACAGCAGGACCTTGGGGTTGGCTGCAACGGCCTGGGCGATGCGCAGGCGCTGCTGTTCCCCGCCGGAGAGCATGCCCACGGGGATCCGTCCGTAGCTGGTGGCGCCGACCTGCTCCAGCAGCTCGTCCACTCGCTGGCGGTAGGCGCGGCCGCGGAGCCGGAAGCCCCACTTGTCGCCGTCGACGCCCAAGCCCACCAGGTCCCTGGCCCGCAGTGCGGTGTCCGCGGCAAAGTTCTTTTGCTGGGGGACGTAGCCAATGGTGCGGTTGCCGCGGCGGGCTGGTGCGCCGTCGAGCATGACCGTGCCGGAACTCAGCGGTGCCTGCCCCAGCAGGATCTTCAGGAAACTGGTTTTGCCGCTGCCGTTGGCGCCGAGGACGGCGAGGAATTCGCCGGGGTCCACGGCCAGGTTGAGGTCTTCCCAGAGGGTGCGCGGCCCGTACTTCAGTGTGGCGCGTTTGAGCGTGATGACAGCGGGGCCACTCACCGCGCGGCCGCTGCTTTCAGTCCTTGTTGCAAGTGATCCACATTATCAAGCATCCACTGCAGGAACGTGGTTCCTTCGGGAAGGGTTTCCGTGAAGTCCACCACCGGAACGCCGGCAGCAACGGCCTCGGCCTTGACTTGTTCGGTTTGCGGGCTCGCGGTCTGTTCGTTGTATGCCAGGACCGCCACATCACCGGAGGCCAGGAGCTTCTTCATCTCGACCAGGATGGTGGCGGGTGCGTCGTTGCCGTCTTCCGCAGCCTGCGTGAATGCCGCCGGGGTCTTGTTGACCAGGCCGGCCTGCTCCAGCAGGTACAGCGGAACGGGCTCGGTGACGGCCACGGCCTCCCCGCCATGGCTTGCCTTCAAGGCCGCCAGGCCGTCGGCGACCTTAGTAAGGCCGGCCTTGAAGTCATCAGCCTGCGCGGTGAACGCTTGCGCCTGCGCCGGCAGCTGGGCTGTGAAGCGGGCGGCAAGGTCGTCGGCCAGTTTGGTCATGGTGGGCTGGGAGTACCAAAGGTGCTCGTTGAAGCCGCTGCCGGTGTCCAGGCCGGAGAGC
>JBBSQT010000181.1:0-4854 GCA_038243775.1 Actinomycetales bacterium
GAGCCCTATGTGGCGCACTGATCTGCATGTCTAAGGTCATGGTCGGCTATGCCCGCGTGTCCACGGAAGAGCAAGCCCTCACCGCACAACGTGATGCCCTGGCAATCCTCGGCGTTGAGCCGGAACGCGTCTAAGTTGATCATGGGTTTACCGGCACCAACAAGAATCGTGCTGGCCTCCACGAAGCCCTGGCCGCGTGCCGGGCCGGGGATACCTTCGTCGTTACCAAACTTGACCGTCTGGCCCGTTCCGTCCGGGACGCCCACGAAATTGCCGACGACCTCGCCAGCCGCGAAGTCAAACTCAGCATCGGTGGTTCCGTCCATAACCCCACCGTCCCCATGGGCAAACTGCTGTTCAACGTGTTGGCGATGATTTCCGAGTTTGAAGCCGACCTTATTGGGATGCGCACCCGCGAAGAAATAAAGGCCGCCAAGGTCAACGGCCGAATCCGAGGGAAACAGCCAAAACTTACCGTGAAACAAGAAGCCCACCCCCTTGAACTGCACGATGCTGGGGAACACAGCATGGCCGAGCTGGCTGAGCCTGTTTAGCATCGGTCGTTCCACCGTCTACCGAGCCGTTGAACGCGGACAGCTGCGGAACGTAAACCACGACAGCCCCTGAAATTCTGTGCTGTGCACTTCTGACATTTTGTGCACTCGACTTCTGAAACTGACAACCGGATCCCTGTAGGAATGCCCCGTCCTCCCTCCGTTCCGAACCCGCCGAAGGATGGCAGTCACCACCGACGGAGCCCCTGCGAACGCCCAGCGGGGCGGAAGCAGGGTTCAAGCAGGGTTCAAACGGCGTCGAAGCGGGGGTTTTCGTGAGTTCGGGGCCGCTCCGCCATCGATCCGTGGGAATGGTCACTGTGAGTCGTTCAAAGCGACCATTTTTCACGGATCAATGTGCGTCGGCAAACTAAACCGCCCGAACACCGCATTCGAGGCCTGAAAACTGCAGCTGAGGTGATGATTGCGGCGGCAGATTCACCGCATCAGCTGCAGTTAGGGCCCAAAAGTCCCGCCGGCTGCTGCATTAGCTGCTATTTCAACACCGGTTGGGTCGAAAACCGGACCGGCGGCCTACAGCAAGGCGCGGCAGCGGCGGAGCCGGTCCAGCCACCAGTTCCGGCGTTCGGCGGATGCGGCAAAGTGCACCAGGTGGGCGGGATCTGCCACAACGCTTCGCACCGCCATGCCGCCGGCCGAAGCGACCAGACTGGTTGGGGTGACATCCCCACCCATCAGCGACACGGTCCCCAAGCCACATGCGTAAGGCAGCTCGGGCAGGGCAGCCGCAAGTGCCAGTCCGGTCCCGATCCCCACCGAGGAATCCAGCGCGGAACTGACCACTGCCGGCAGCCCGGCCTCGGCCACAATCTCCAGTGCCCGGCGCACACCACCGAGCGGGGCGGCCTTGACCACCAGCAGGTCAGCCGCACCGGCACGGGCCACGGCCAGCGGATCGGCGGCTTTGCGCACGCTTTCGTCGGCGGCGATCAAGACGGATCCACCCAGCGCACTGCGCACGGCTGCCATCTCGGCGATGCTGGCCACCGGCTGCTCGGCGTATTCCAGCCCAAATACGGACAACATGCGCAGTGCGGCAATGGCCTGGCCCACATCCCATCCGCCGTTGGCATCAATACGGATCAGGGCGTCCGGCAACAGGTGGCGGACGGCCCCCACCCGGGCCACATCGTCGGACAATGACTGTCCGGCTTCGGCAACCTTGATTTTTACGGTGTGCAATCCGTCATAGGCACCCAGCACCTCCGGCACCAACTCGGGCGACACAGCCGGAAGCGTGGCATTGACCGGCACCCATTCGCGCACCGCTTCGGGGTACCCAAGCCAGCCAGCCTCCACAGCCGAGGCCAGCCAGCGGGAGGACTCCTCGTCGTCGTACTCCAGGAACGGACTAAACTCAGCCCAACCCGCGGGACCTTCCAACAGCATGACCTCACGCGTTAGGACACCCCGGAATTTCACCCGCATGGGGATCGAAACAACGTGGGCAACCGACAGGAGTTCCTCGAGCGATGGTGGCGAAAACATGCCTCCACTGTATCCCCTGCCTCAGCAAGATCCCATGAAACTGTGGGAGCCTAGAGGCGATGAATAAGCATGGTGCACCCGATCGTTCAGGCCGCGGTGGCCGCCGTGGCCGCCGTGGGTCGCGCGTTGCCGCATGGCCGTTCCTGGGCGCGGCGATCATCAGTTTGGTCGGCCTGATTCTGAGCTACCGCTTTTTCATCAAAACCACCACGGGCCAATTCATTGACGAATCCGCGCTGGTCGAGGCCGAGGTGGCCCGGCAGCGGATTGGTGCCCAGACGGCGCAGGCCCTGGATGCGCTGCCGGTGACGTCGGTGGTCATTGCCACCCTGGTGGTGCTGTTCGTGACCCTGGCCAGGCGGCGGTGGAAGGCTGCCGGAATTGCGCTTGTCGCGATGGCGGCGGCGAATCTTTCAACCCAGTTGATCAAGGCCGGGCTGCCGGACCGGCCCGACGTTGGCGTGAACACCCTCGCCCTGAATTCGCTGCCATCGGGCCACAGCACGCTCGCTGCCAGCGCCGCCGCGGCCGCGTTCCTGGTGGCGTCACCGCGATGGCGGCCGGCCGCTGCCTTTGTGGGCGGCAGCTATGCGGTCACCGCCGGGGTTTCCACCCTGATCAACCAGTGGCACCGCCCCTCCGACGTGGTTGCCGCGTTCTTCATCGTGGCCTTCTGGACGGCGCTCGCGGCCCTGGCCGTTGTGCGCACGGGCCCGTCGTGGAATGTGTGGCGGGGTTCGAGCGCGCATTGGGCCTCGGCGCGCGGCTGGACGGTCCTCACCGCGCTGATGGCCCTGCTGGCCGGACTGGCCGCGGTCCTGATCCTGCGCCTGGTGTGGGCCACCGGCGCCGACAGCACCACGAGCTATTTCCTGATCGGGGTGGGGCAGATTGTGGTGGCCGGCTATGGGCTGACCCTTGCCGGGACGCTGTTGTTGACCCTGCCGGTCCGACGGCGGCGGGTGCGTTGATTTCCCGCCCGCACCGTGGGCGGGTGGCCCGGTGGTCCTGCGGGTGCCGGGTGGGCGAAGGGGTGCCGGGCTACCGCGGCTGCCCCTTCGACATCTCCCTCATTGCTGCGACACAGCATCCACAGCCTTCACCAAAGGCCCCCAAAAATAGCCGAAGTCATCGTTGGGGCCGGCCATGAGGCGCTGGGTGAAAAGCACCCCGATCAATTGGCGTGACGGCTCCACGTAGGCCGTGGTTCCGGTGCCGCCGTTCCAGCCGAACCGGCCCGGTGCGCTCCACGGATGGTGGGCGCCGGTTTCCACCGACACCTGCCAGCCCCACGAGGCACCCGGTTCGACGATGCCCGCCAGGCCCTCCTTTTGTTCCTCGGTGAGCTGGTCGCGCGTCATTTCCGCCCGCTGCTCGGCGGGTATCAGGGTGTTGTCGGAGAGCGCCGTGAGGAAGGCCATGAAGTCGGGCACGGTGGAGACCAGCCCGCCGCCGAATGATTCCATCGCGGGAGGCCGGGCGTACAGTCCGCCGGGTTCGTCGAAAACCTCAAGTCCCGCCGTCGTGGGTTGATAGGCGGTGGGCAGCTCTGCCGGATCGCCCCAAAAGCCGGTTGCGGCCATGGCGAGCGGGCCGGTGATGCGTTCGCGCAGGATGTCATGCAGCGGGGCCTGGGCCGCCCTGGCCAGCAGGACGGAGAGGACGTCACTGCCCACGTGGTAGCTCCACCGGGTGCCGGGCTGGTGTGCGAGCGGGAGGGCGGCGATGCGGTGCATGTACTCGTCCGCGGTCATGTCCAGGGGACGGGGTCCGGGCAGCAGGCCGGCGGCGTCCATGGCCCGTGTCAGCGGGGTGTCGGCAAAGGCCAGGCCCAAGCCGTGGGTGAGGGTGAGCAGCTGCCGGACGGTGATGTCATGGTCGGCCGGCACGGTGTTGGTGAGCGGGGCGTCGGGGCTGGTGAGCACCCGGGGGAAGGCAAGTTCCGGTAGCCAAATGTCCACAGGGTCATCCGGTGCCAGGGATCCGTCCGCAATCATGGACGCCACCAATGCGCCTGCCACCGGCTTGCTGAGCGAGGAAATGCGGAACGGGGTGTCGGTGCGCATGGGCGCCTCCTGCCCCACGGTGCGCACCCCGGCGGTGAAGTATTCCGTGCTGCCGCGGTGCCGGATGCCGGCGGCGAGTCCGGGCACGGCACCCGATGCCACGACCGATTCCAGGGCACGCCACACGGCGTCAAAGGGTCCGCTCATGGTTCCATCATTCGCGCCCCGGCAGCACCCGTCAACGGTTTTCCTGGCACGGAAGCCTTATTCGACGGCCTTGTTGCGCGGCACCGAATACCACAGCACGGCCGCGGCTGCCAGGCCCAGCATTCCGGTGGCGGCAATGCCGAAGGACAGCGACACGACGGCCGTCAGCCCGGCCAGGATTGCGGGACCGCTGGAGGCTCCGCTGTCTGCCATGAAACGCCAGACTCCCAGGAACCGGGCCCTGCCGTGGCGCGGGGAATAGTCCGCCCCGAGTGTCATGATCAGCCCCGATCCAATGCCGTTGCCGAAGCCGATGAGCAGTGCCACCAGCAGGAGCGTGGCCGCGCCGGTGCTCAACGGCATGAGCAGCAGGGCCAGGCCCATGAGCACCATGGAGGGCACCGCCACGGCAATGCGCCCTTTCTGGTCCATGACCTTCCCGGCGGGATAAAACACGAGCATGTCGATGGCCCCGGAAAGCCCGTAGATGAGCGAGGTCGTGGCCGGGTTGAGACCCAGATTCTCGGCCCAGAGCGGCAGCACCACTTGGCGGGCGGAACGGACGGAGCTGACCAGCA
>JBBSQT010000182.1:0-4853 GCA_038243775.1 Actinomycetales bacterium
CCTCCAACTTCATCCGAACAGTGGAGAGCCGTCAGGGATTGAAGATCGGGGCACCGGAAGAAATTGCCTGGCGCCAAGGATTCCTGTCCGACGACGATCTGCGCCAGCGGGCGGAACCGCTGCTGAAGAGCGGCTACGGGACCTACCTGTTGTCGTTGCTCGAACACTAACATCGCGTTGTGCTGCTGTGGGTGTTTGCGCAGTTGCGGATGTTTGTGCGGCTGAGTATGTTGGTGCGGCTGAGTCCTTTCGGCGACTGGGAAAGCCTGTCCTGTTCAGCGGCCGCTGTACCGCCAACTGACACCCAACCCAGAAATGCCGCCCGTTCAGGTGGCATTTCTGCGTTATAAGCTCTCAGCACCTGGCGCCGCCTGCTTTCGGCACCACCAGGTTAGCGTTCCCCCGGGATGTTCACCCCGTCATGCGCCGGCGTAGTAGCCGGCAGGGCGCCACAACCGCAGCTGCGCGTCCCTGGGTGCTGGCACTGCGCATGCTGGCGGCGACGACCAGCTCCCGAGCCACCAGCGTCTGTCTGAGCGCCAACGTTGCACGCGGGGGAAGCGCGACTGCAGACCGCAGAAGCGCCGGGCACAGGAACGCAGCAACGCCGAACGCCCCGGCATGGTGTGCCGGGGCGTTCAAAAGGCGCTTCGCGAGTCGGGACCGTCAAGTCACAGCCCGTCAGGACTCTGTTACCAGCAGGCGGTAACCTTGTAAAGCTTGGCCTCGTCGCCCTGCTTGTCCACGAGTTCCAGGGACTTCGACGTGGACAGATCCAGAATGCCGCCGAGACCTGGCATGGTCCCGGTGATAGTGCGGGTGCCAAAGTCCAAAACGAACTTGACGTTCAGCTCCTTCACGGCATCACACACCCACGGGAACTCCGCAGCGCTCTTCAACCCGGCGTTAACTATGTCTAGGTTCTTGCCGTGGGTGGTCAGGATGTGGGGTTGCATGACATGCCGGCCGGAGAAAGCGTAAGCCAGGGCCGCGCCGCTGCTGGGCAGGCCGGCAATGACGGCGTCGGCGGGGACGGTCTGATCGAGGCGTTCCAGAAGTGCAGTCTCGTCGGGTGTCAGCAGCCCTGATGTGGCATTTGAGACGTAGGTGTAGTGCGCGTGCTTAGTGGCCCACGTCATGACGCCGTACTGTGTGGCAAGAACCAGGACCAGGACTCCCACAGCGTAGGCAGGCACCCGCCACGGGTTGGCTGCCGTTTGCAGTGCAGCCCGTGCCGGCGACCCTGCTACGGCTTTCTTGGTACGCCGTTCCGCGATCTTCCGGTGACTCACATCCCACAGCCAGGTTGCGCCAATGACGGCGGGGCCCACCATGGCGGCCGGCAGCAGGGCTGCCAAACGGTAGCTGTCGTAGTACCAGACGCCGGTGAGGAACCAGCGCGGGCTGAAGTCCAGCCCGGCTGCATAGAAGAAAAGGATGCCCGCAACCAGGAATGTGCCCAACAGCCAAAGTTGCTTGCGCGTCACAATGATGCGAATCAGGCCCACCAACAAGCAAATGGCAATAATGGTGGCCGCAGGTCTGCCCAATGCACCGCCCAGAAAGATCTCGCCAATGACCTGCGGTGGCGTTTCCACTGCACCCCAGCCGGCAGATCCGGATGGCGGGCGGAATTTGCGCCAGACAACTGCCAGCGCGGCGGCCGAAACAACGGCGGCGGCAATGATGATCCACAGTTTGCGACGGCGTTCGGGAGTATTGACCGGACGCAACTTCTGCACCAGGCCAATGGCCCACAGCAGCACGGCCGGCAGCACAAACACCAGCAGCGCCATAAGCGTGCTTGGGTGGGAAACCGCCACGGCGGGCACTGCAACCAGCACCAGCAGCCAGGACACCGGAGTGCTCTGGCGATGTCCGCGACCCAGGCCCATGGCGCTGAACACCAGGCCCATGGCGGCCGGCAGCAGGGCAATCGAGAGCAGGTTCGGATACAGAACGCCCCAGTCCACCATCATCAACGGGAACCCGGTGAACGCGGGAATGAACACCAGCGCAATGATTGTGGCGAACAGCCGCTGGCCGGTGATTTGCTGCACCAGGTACAGGGCGCCGAGCGGCCAAACAATTCCACCGATGGCAATGGAGGTGACATTCACGGCCACCGGGATGCTGGCTCCCGTGAGCATGGACACCAGGCTTGTCATTGCATGCCACGCCGACGGGTAGGCACTGATGCCGGTGAAAGCACCAAGATTCAGCGGCGAAGCATTGCCGGAGTCTATGGCCCAGCGCACCGCGTTGAGGTGGAAAACATTGTCATAGGACTGTGAAATATTTTCAGGGGTGATGAACGCCGTGCCCATCTGGAAGGCGATGATCAGCCCCGCACCGACCAATCCGACGGCGGATGCCACCAGTATTGATGTGCGCTGTGGCTTCCACGTGGGGTCGGGCCACTTGCGTGCCAGCGCGACCTTGATGCCGAAGGCGATGGCTGCAACCACCAGCGAACCCAGCCCGTAAGAAACGGGTGTCCAACCCACGTGGAGGATCGGCAGGACCAGCGAGAGCACACTGGCCAGGGCCACGCTGAACAACGGTGCCAGCAGCACGGCTGCCAGGCCCCGGACCCGGACGGCCAGGGAAAATAAAAGACCAGGCACAACAAGGACTGTCCCCGCCATTAAAACCATAGGTACAGCTTCCAACCAGGTCACTCCAGTACCGCTCCCTTACTGCTCATTGTTCCGAACCGCGGTCCGGAGCTTTTCAAACGAATTATGATGCAACGCCGCGGGCCTCAGCGGCCGCCGAGCGCCGGCGCAGTTCCTTGACGACCGCGTGGACTTCGTCGTCCATGACAACCTTGCCGTGTTCCAGCAAAACGCCCCTTTCGCAGACCGTGGACACCAGGTCCAGGTCGTGGCTGACGACGAAGAGGGTCTTGCCGGCCGCGGCCAGTTCCTTGATCTTCTTGATGCACTTGCGCTGGAACGGTTCGTCGCCCACGGCCAGGATCTCATCAATCAGAAAGACTTCCGGGTCCGTATGCACGGCAATGGAGAAGGCCAGCTTCAAGTACATGCCGGAGGAGTAAAACTTCACCTCGGTGTCGATGAACTCGCCGATTTCGGAAAACTCCACGATCGAGTCGAACATGGTGTCGATCTGCTTCTCGGTCATGCCCAGAATGGCACCGTTGAGGTAGACGTTGTCCCGTCCGCTCAAGTCGTGGTGGAAGCCGGCGCCAACCTCGATCAGCCCGGCCACGCGGCCGCGGGTCTGGACGGTTCCGCCGTCGGGCTGCAAAACACCCGAGATCAGCTTCAGCAG
Source organism: Actinomycetales bacterium (assembly GCA_038243775.1). Taxonomy (GTDB): domain Bacteria; phylum Actinomycetota; class Actinomycetes; order Actinomycetales; family Micrococcaceae; genus Specibacter. The sequence continues at coordinate 3,298 of JBBSQT010000182.1, forward strand.
GGTTGACTTGCCGGAACCGTTCAGGCCCAGCAGGGCCACGGTCTCGCCCTGGGCCACGTCAAGGGAGATGTCCTTGAGCGCATCGAAGCGCTTGGAGAGGTCCCCCTTGCGGCCCTTGACCAGCCAGACGATGGATTCCTTCATGGAGCGGGTGTTGCGCAGGACAAACACCTTGCGCAGGTTTCGGCAGGTGATGGCGATGTTCTCGCCAACGGTCTCGGCTATGGCCATGTCAGAGCTCCTGGGCAAAGTGGACGGCGAGGCGGCGGAAGACGAGCTGGCCCAGGAACAGCACTACCAGGGAGACCAGCAAGGACACCGGCAGCCACAGTGAGATCAGGTTGGGCGGCAGTTCCACCATGGCGACCTGGCCGGCGCCGAGGGTGGGAAACCAGAAGGCCCAGTGGAAGATCTCCACCGCAACCGTCATGGGGTTGGCCTGGTACAACCAGAACCAGGAACCCAGCGCATCCCGGGCCATGGTCCACATGTACAGCACCGGCGATGCCCACGTGACCACCATCAGGATCATGTCCACAATGTTTTCCGAGTCACGGAAGTACACGTTCACGGCGCCAAAGAGCAGTCCCAGACCGGTGGCAAGGATGGCCACCACGATGAAGGCTGCCACGGCTGCCAGCAGTTGGAAGAACGACGGCGTCCAGCCCACCAGCAGTGCGGCTCCCACCAGGATCACCACCTGGGGCAGAAAATGTGCTGCGGAAACCCAAATGGTGGAGACGGGGAAGAGTTCCCGGGGCAGGTAGATCTTGCGGATCAGGTCCCTGTTTTCCACAATCGAGCGGGTTGAGTTCCCCAGCGCTTCCGTGAAGAAGTTGACCAGTACAATGCCGGAGAACAAGTAAATAGCGTAGTTGGGCGTGGCCTTCTGCAGGTTCAGGAAGATGCCCAGAGCCACAAAATAGATCAAGAACTGCATGAGCGGCTTCACGTAGGACCAGAGCAGTCCCAACACGGAGCCGCGGTAGCGGACCTTGATTTCCTTGCGGACCAGAAGCTTGAGCAGGAAGCGGTTGGAATAGACCCCGAGCAGGCCTCGTCCGCTGCCCGGGGTGGTCAGCTCGTTTATACTGCCTGCCATCTACTCGCCGTCCGGGGAATGGGCGTCAAAGGATTTCTTCCAGGTTTCCATGGAGGTGATCTCGGCGACGGAGTCGCGGTAACGCTTTGCCAAAGAGTCCCATTCGCGGACCAGGCGCACGTGCAGGCGGGCCGATTCGGCAAGCATGGAGCGCAGCAGTTTCGGGTCCCGCCGGTACCAGGACATGCCGGTGCCTTCGGCGTTGGTGACCACCACGGAATCGTAGTGTGCCAGCCTGAACCAGCGGCTGTCCCGGTGTGCCAGGACGCCCTGCGGGCGCACGGCAGTCTCGGGGCCTGGGGTCTTGATGAGCTGGCGGGCGACAGTTTTCAGGCCCCAGGACACCAGGTCCTTCTTCAACGGCAGGCCCACTGCCTCCCCACCCATGGGGCCGCGACCCAGCAAGGGTGCCGGGAAGTCGTCCACGTTTTCCTGCAGCTGGGCATCCGCGTAG
>JBBSQT010000183.1:0-4838 GCA_038243775.1 Actinomycetales bacterium
GCAAGTCACCCTGCGTCGGCGCCAGACCTAACGTCATCCACTACTCCTGAATCCCGGGAACCACCTACCCAATTTTCCCAAAGAACACGCCCGCACCGGGGACCGCCACACCACCAAACGAAAAACACCAACCACCTAGTGCAACAATGGTGCATTTTTTCCAAACGCTAGTGCAGCAATGGCTGAATTTTCACCGACGCTTTCGCAGCATGCGCGAAGCCGGAGTATCGCCACCCCGCCGGATGGGATGGCGAACCGTAAAAACACACCACTACTGCGACAGCGAACCGCAAAAACACACCACTACTGCGATAGCGTCGGTAGTTGGGGGGTGGCCGGGTGGTCCAGACCGACTTCAGGCCTGGGCGCGGCGCAGGGTTTGCCGCGCGTGCAGCAGGATCGGGCCGTCAACCATCTGGCCCTTGAACGCAAACACACCCGTGCCCGCTTCCTGCGCTGCGGCCAACAACTCCTGCGCCGCCGCGACTTCTTCGGAAGAGGGCCGGTACGCCGCCCGGATCACGGCCACCTGCGACGGGTGGATGGAAGCCTTCGCGCCAAAGCCGCTGGCCACCGCGTCCTCAGATTCGACGGCGAGCCCGTCAAGGTCGGCAAAGTCGGCATAAATTGAGTCAATGGCAACCTTGCCGGCAGCCCCGGCGGCCAGCAGCAGCACCGAGCGCGCATGCGTCGCCACGGCCCGGTAGCTTCCGGCGTGCGGGCCGGCGGTGAACCGGCTTGAGGTTCCGCCCAGGGACGCCACGAGGTCCTCGGCACCCCACATCAGCGCCACCACGTTGGGCAGTTGCGCCAGCGCCGGCGCCGCCAGGATCCCGGCAGCGCTTTCACACAGCACCACCACGTTGAAGTCGGCGAGCGCCGCGATCGCTTCCACGTCGGCAGCCTTGGCCACCATGAGGGTCCGGAACGGGCTGCGGGCCACGGCGGCAAGGTCCAGCGCGGCGTCGGGGGTGTCCAGCGCATTGATGCGCACCACGGTCCGGGCAGGATCCAGTCCGCTCGCGGCCATGTGCCCGCGCGCCGCCGCCTTCGCCCCGGGTGCGACGGCGTCTTCCAGGTCGATGATGACGGCGTCGGAACGCTCGGCCGCCTTGGCAAAACGTTCGGGCCGGTCCGCGGGGGCAAACAGCAGCGCCGGGCCCATGGTGAATTCCTGACTCACAGAAATAGTGTGCTCCTTGGGTTTTTTATTCGCTGGGCAAAAGCCAAAATAGTGCAGTCCTGGCCGCTTTTCCCACCACGACGCCGGCTTGGTTGCGTCCGGTGTGTTCCATCACCACAATCCCCTGTCCGGGCCGGGATGCCGAGAGCCGCTTCTCGCTCACCACCGTCTCGGTGTAGAGCGTGTCGCCGTGGAACAGCGGGTGCGGGAATGAGATGTCGTTCATCCCCAGCTGGGCCACAATGGTCCCCTGCGTCAGCTGGGCCACGGACTGGCCCACCATGGTGGCCAGGGTGAACATGGAATTCATGAGCCGCTGCCCAAAGGGCTGCTCCGCACTCCATGCCGCATCCAGGTGCAGCGCCTGGGTGTTCATGGTCATGGTGGTGAACAGGACATTGTCCGTCTCCGTCATGGTCCGTCCGGGACGGTGCCGGTACACCACCCCGGTTTCCAGCTCCTCGTAGTACAGGCCGCGCTGGGTGACCGTTCGGGTCGCGGCAGGCCCCGCAAGGGGATTCTGCCCACTCATACGTTGTCCAGATCGTGCATCTCGAGGTTCAGCGGGGCGCCGGTGGCTGCCACGATCTCCTCCACCGTGACATTCGGGGCCAGCTCCTTCAGGACCAGGCCGTCGTCGGTCACTTCGATGACCGCAAGGTCGGTGATGATGGTGTCCACGCACCTCCTGCCTGTCAGGGGCAGGGTGCATTCGGGCAGGATCTTCGGTGCCCCGTACCTGTCCACGTGCTCCATCATGACAATGACCTTCTTGGCGCCGAACACCAGGTCCATGGCGCCGCCCATGCCCTTGACCATCTTGCCCGGGATCATCCAGTTGGCGAGGTCGCCGTTGGCCGCCACCTGCATGGCCCCCAGGACAGCCACGTCCACGTGGCCGCCGCGCACCATCCCAAAGGACAGTGCCGAGTCAAAGAAGGAGGCGCCCTTGTTGACGGTGACGGTTTCCTTGCCGGCGTTGATCAGGTCGGGGTCCACGTCGGCGTCCAGCGGGTAGGGCCCGATCCCCAAAAGCCCGTTTTCCGAGTGCAGCACCACTTCCACACCTGCGGGGATGTAGTTGGGGATCAGGGTGGGCATGCCGATGCCCAGGTTCACGTACTGTCCGTTGTGCAGTTCCTGCGCCACCCGGGCTGCCAGTTCATTGCGTGTCAGTGCCATGGTTATGCTTCCTGTCCGGTTGTGGGGATGGCCGACGGCGGAAGGGTCACGGTGCGCTTCTCAATCCGCTTCTCACTGCCGGGGCTTCCGGCGGGGACGTGCACCACGCGTTGGACGAAAATGCCGGGGACGTGGATGTGTTCGGGATCCAGCTCGCCGGGCTCCACCAGTTCCTCAACTTCGGCGATGGTGACCTTCCCGGCCATGGCGCACAGCGGGTTGAAGTTCATGGCCGTCGCGTGGAACATGAGGTTGCCGTGGCGGTCGCCCTTCCAGGCGTGCACCAGGGCAAAGTCGGGGGTGAGCGACTCCTCCAGCACGAACTCGGCGTCCCCGAAGGTGCGCACCTCCTTGGCCGGCGAGGCAATCTCAACCCCGCCCGCGCCGTCGTACTTGCGCGGCAGGCCGCCCTCGGAGACCTGGGTGCCCACCCCGGCGGCGGTGTAGAAGGCGGGGATGCCCGCTCCCCCGGCCCGCAGCTTCTCGGCGAGGGTGCCCTGCGGGGTCAGCTCAACTTCGAGTTCGCCGGCCAGGAATTGGCGGGCGAACTCCTTGTTCTCGCCCACATAGGAGGAGATGGTGCGGCGGATGCGACCGTCGGTGAGCAGGATTCCCAGGCCCCAATCGTCCACGCCGCAATTGTTGGAGATGGTTTCCAGCGCGGAGGTTTCGGCGTCGTGCAGGGCCTGGATGAGGGCCACGGGGATGCCGCACAAACCGAAGCCGCCGACGGCGAGGGAGGCGCCGTCGTGGATGTCATGGACGGCGGCGGCCGGGGAAGCAACTACTTTGTTGATCATGGCGGGGTCCTTTCGGAAGGGTTACAGGCCCAGGTCGCGGGCGATGAGCATGAGCTGGACTTCGGTGGTGCCTTCGCCAACTTCCAGGATCTTTGAGTCCCGGTAGTGGCGGGCCACGGGGAACTCGTTGATGAAACCATAGCCGCCAAAGACCTGGGTGGCATCCCGGGCGTTGTCCATGGCTGCCTCACTTGCGACCAGCTTGGCGATGGCGGCCTCGGTCTTGAAGGGCTTGCCGGCAAGCATCCGCGCGGCCGCATCGTAATAGGCGAGACGGGCCGTGTGGGCGCGGGCCTGCATGCGCGCGATCTTGAAGGAGATGCCCTGGTAGTGGCCGATGTTGTGGCCGAAGGCGCTGCGTTCCTTGGCGTAGCGGACGGCTTCGTCCACGCAGCCCTGGGCGCTGCCGGTGGCCAGGGCCGCGATGGCGATGCGCCCCTCATCCAGGATGGAAAGGAAGTTCGCGTAGCCGCGCCCGCGCTCCCCCAGCAGGTTTTCCTCCGGGACCCGGGCGCCGGCGAACGTGAGCGGGTGCGTGTCCGAGGCGTTCCAGCCCACCTTGTTGTACGCCTTTTCCACTGTGAAGCCGGGGGTGCCGTTGGGGACGATGATCGTGGAGATTTCCTTCTTCACGGAGCCGTTGGCGCGTTCGTGGGTTCCGGTGACGGCCGTGACGGTGACGAACTCTGTGATGTCCGTGCCGGAGTTCGTGATGAACTGCTTGTTCCCGTCAATGACCCATTCACCGTTCTCCAGCCTCGCCTTGGTGGTGGTGCCCCCGGCGTCGGATCCGGCGTCGGGCTCGGTCAGGCCGAAGCCGGCGAGCGCGGCCCCGCTGGTCAGCTGCGGCAGCCAGGCCTCCTTCTGCGCCTGGCTGCCGAAGCGGTGGACGGGCATGGCACCGAGGGAGACACCGGCCTCCAGGGTGATGGCCACGGACTGGTCCACCCGTCCCAGCTGTTCCAGGGCGAGGGAGAGCGCGAAGTAGTCCCCGCCCATGCCGCCGAATTCTTCCGGGAACGGCAGCCCGAACAGGCCCAGCTCGCCCATTTGCGCCACGATTTCATACGGGAAGCTGTGTTCCTCGTCGTGCTTGGCGGAGACCGGGGCCACCACGTTGTCGGCAAAGTCCCGGACCATGTCGGAGAGGGCCTGGTATTCCTCGTTGAGTTCAAAGTTTGGCACTGTCATTCCCCTTCAGGTTTTGTGGTTGTTGCTGCTTCGTCCGGCGCCGGCGCGTCCGGCGTGACGGTGGCCACGACCTGGTCCGCCTTGACCAGCGCACCCGCCGCGACCCCGATGTGCACGGTGCCGGCCATGGGCGCCGTGATGTGGTGTTCCATCTTCATGGCTTCCACCGCGAGCAGCACGGCCCCGGCTTCAACCCGCTCCCCCGTGGCCACGTTGACCACGGTGACGGTGCCGGGCATGGGGCTGCGCAGTTGCGGATCGGCCGCGGCGTCCTGCCGTTCCAGCCCGGCCAGCATGCGCGCGGTCGCCGCGTCCCGGTCCAGGTGCACCAGCTCGATGCTCCACCCGCCGCTGCCGAGAAAGACGCTGTCGCCAGCCACCCCGATCCGGTGGCCCGTCAGCTGCCCGTCGCTGCGCACTTCCTGCGTCCCGTCGCCCAGTCCCGTGACACGCACGACGCCGGCTCCTTCCGTCCCGCCCCC
>JBBSQT010000184.1:0-4835 GCA_038243775.1 Actinomycetales bacterium
GCCGTGGGCGACGGCGGACTTGCCCTCGGTATGGACCTGCAGCATGAGCTTCGCCGCCTTGACCTCCGAATAGCCAAAGTAACTTTGGAAGACAAAACTGACGTAGCTCATCAAATTAACCGGGTCATTCCACACGATTAATTCCCAGGGGTGCTCTGGGGAGATGAGTTCATGTACGGAAACTTCCCGGTCAAGATCCGGGGCTGTGCTGACACTCATGTACCCATTCTAGTGTTGTCCCACTAAAGTGAGTTCCGTGAGTACGCCATCGAGCTGGGTCCACCCCCGCACATCACTGTTCACCGACCACTATGAGCTGACGATGCTCCAAGCCGCCCTGCACTCGGGCGCCGCACACCGTCGCAGCGTGTTTGAAGCCTTTGCCCGGCGCCTGCCGGATGGGCGCCGTTACGGGGTTGTGGGCGGAACCGGCCGCCTTCTTGAGGGCCTGGAACAGTTCCGCTTCGGCCCCGAGGAACTAAATTTCCTGGCCCAAAACAAGGTGGTCAACGACGAAACCCTGGCCTGGCTGGAGGCCTTTAAGTTCTCCGGCGACATCTACGGTTACGCAGAGGGCGAACTTTACTTTCCGAATTCGCCCATTTTGACCATTGAATCCACGTTTGCCGAGGCCTGCATCCTGGAAACCTATGTCCTCTCGGTGCTCAACCACGACTCCGCCATCGCCTCCGCCGCCTCCCGCATGATCGGCGCCGCAGGCAGCCGTCCGGTCATCGAGATGGGCTCGCGCCGCACGCATGAGGAATCCGCCGTGGCGGCCTCCCGTGCTGCCGTCATCGCCGGCTTCCACAGCACCTCCAACCTGGAATGCGGCCTCCGCTACGGCGTGCTGACCCAGGGCACGGCCGCCCATTCCTTCACCCTCCTCCACGATTCCGAGGAGGAGGCCTTTCGCGCGCAGCTCGGTTCCCTGGGCGCCGGCACCACCTTGTTGGTTGACACGTACGACGTCGAAGCCGCCGTCCGCAAGACCGTCGCCATTGCGGGGCCCGCCTTGGGCGGCGTCCGGCTGGATTCCGGTGATTTACTCGCCCAGGCGCGGGACGTCCGGGCGTTGCTGGATTCGCTGGGGAACACCAACACCCGCATTACCGTCACGAGCGACCTCGACGAGTATGCCATCGCGGCGCTGGCTGCAGCTCCCGTGGATTCCTACGGCGTTGGCACCTCACTGGTCACCGGCTCGGGCGCACCCACCGCCTCCATGGTCTACAAACTGGTGTCCCGTGAGGGTGACGACGGCGAATTCCTGGCCGTGGCCAAGGCGGCCAAGAACAAGACCAGCGTGGGCGGCAAGAAGTACGCCTTCCGGCAGCTGAACGACGCTGGCACCGCCACGGCGGAAATCGTTGGCATTGGCCACAATCCCGACCACGATTCCAATGACAGGGAACTGCTGAGCCAGTTCGTGACAGGAGGCGAGCTGCGCCCGGGCTGGACCGGCTCGGAAGGCGTGGCTCGCGCCACCGCCCGGCACAAGGCGTCCATGGCTGAAATGCCGGGCGCGGCCCGCCGTCTCCAGCGCGGCGAGCCGGTCATCCCCACCGAATATGTACAAACTGCAGTGGCAGCGAAGTAAGAGGAGCACCCCATGGCCAAAGCACTCATCATTGTTGATGTTCAAAACGACTTCTGTGAAGGCGGTTCGCTCGCTGTCGACGGCGGCGCCGACCTGGCAAGCGAGATCAGCGAGCTGCTGGAGAACGCCCGCGACCTGGACTTCGTGGTTGCCACCCAGGACTGGCACATTGACCCGGGAAAGCACTTTTCCGACACCCCGAACTATGTGACCAGTTGGCCCGTGCACTGCGTCGCCGGGTCCAAGGGTGCCGCCCTGCACCGCAACCTGGACACGGAAGACATCGATGCGTACTTCCGCAAGGGCAGGTTCGACGCCGCCTACTCCGGCTTTGACGGCTTGCTGGCACCGGATGATGAGGTGGCTGTGGGTGAGCGCGAGGCCCATGAAGCTGTCGAGGATGACGGCGATCCGGTCAGCCTTGATGACTGGCTGCGCGAGAACGACGTCGACGACGTCGTGATTGTGGGCATCGCCACCGACCACTGTGTGAAGGCCACAGCAATGGATGCGATCAACGCCGGATACAACACCACGGTGCTGCGCGATTACATTCTCGGTGTCGATGGGGATGCCTCCGACGAAGCACTCGAGGAACTCCAAGAAGCCGGCGTGGAAGTCAAGTAGCCTGCCGGAAACGCACCCGGTCCCAGCCTCGGCACCAACAATCGCCGCCCCCGCCCCCCACTTCCGCGCCTGCCCCCCCACTTCCGCGCCAGCCCCCCCACTTCCCGTAACAATCGCCGCGCCCGCCCCCCACTTCCGCCCCCGTAAGGACGGGCGCGGAAGTGGGGCGCGGGCGCGGAAATGAAAAGAGCGGCGCAGCGGGGCGGCCTACTTCCGGCCTATGAACCAATCCTGGAGCTTCTTCAACCGTGTCTGCAGCTGCGGCTCGTTGGCCTGGGCCACGGCCGGCCCACCGCAGATGCGGCGCAGTTCGCTGTGCACCATGCCGTGGGGCATGCCCGAACGGGCGCTCCAGGCGGAGACGTTCTTAGCCAATTCGCCGCGCAGGTCCATCAGCATGCGGTGGTCCACCAGCGGCGCGGCTTCGGGTTCCACCGCCGGCGCTGCCTTTCGCTTGCGAGTCTGCTGGTCGGCCTGGTGCTGGCGCAGCAGCAGGCCCATCTGGTCGGCGTCGAGCAATCCGGGGATGCCGAGAAAGTCGAGCTCGTCATCGCTGCCGATGGCGGCGCCGGTGCCGAACTCGCCGCCGTCGAACAACACCCGGTCAAAGGACGCCTGGGATTCCAGCGCCTCGAACTTGAACTTCTCCAGCGTGTCGGAGGCTTTTTCCTCGCGGTTGGCTTCCTCCATCTCGGCGTCTTCCTCCATGAACCCGTCTGGGTCCTTGTCGGGACGGTCCAGGGCGTGGTCGCGCTCGAGCTCCAGCTGGTTGGCGAGTTCCATCAGGTTGGGCACTGAAGGCAGGAAGATCGACGCCGTTTCACCCCTCTTGCGGGCCCGCACGAAACGACCCACCGCCTGGGCGAAAAAGAGCGGCGTCGCCGTCGAGGTGGCGTAAACGCCAACGGCCAGGCGCGGCACGTCAACGCCTTCGGACACCATGCGAACGGCCACCATCCACCGTTTGTCGCCCGCAGAGAAGGAGTCGATCTTATCCGATGCCTTTGCATCGTCGGAGAGGATCACTGTCGGGGAATCTCCGGTGATCTTCTTCAACTGGGCGGCGTAGGCCCGCGCATCCTCGTGGTCGGTGGCGATTACCAGCCCACCGGCGTCGGGCACTGCCCTGCGCACCTCGGTGAGGCGCTTGTCTGCGGCGGCCAGGACGGCCGGAATCCATTCCCCGTCCGGGTTCAACGCCGTGCGCCACGCCTGGGAAGTGACGTCCTTGGTGACGGCTTCGCCCAGTGTTGCCGCCATTTCCTCACCGGCACTGGTGCGCCAGCGCATCTGGCCCGAATAGGCCATAAACATGACGGGGCGCACCACGTGGTCCTTGAGCGCCTCGCCGTAGCCATAGGTGTAGTCGGCCCTTGAACGTCGGATGCCGTCCCTGTCCTCGGCATATTCCACGAAGGGGATCGGGGCCGTGTCGGAGCGGAACGGGGTTCCTGTCAGGGCCAGGCGCCGGGATGCGGGTTCGAAGGCTTCGCGGATTCCGTCGCCCCAGGACAGCGCGTCGCCGCCGTGGTGGATTTCATCCAGGATCACCAGCGTGCGGGCGGCTTCGGTCTTGGCCCGGTGCAGCATCGGTTTGCTGGCCACTTGCGCATAGGTCACGGCAACACCGACGAAGCCCTTGCCGTGGCGCCCGTCCGCGTTCTTGAAGTTCGGATCAATGGCGATGCCCACCTTCGCGGCAGCATCGGCCCACTGCCGCTTCAAGTGGTCGGTAGGTGTGACGATTGTGACCCTGTTGATGGTGCCGCGGGCGATCAGCTGGGTGGCAACGTGCAGGGCGAAGGTGGTCTTTCCGGCGCCGGGTGTGGCGACGGCAAGAAAGTCCCTGGGGTTTTCCCCGAAGTACTTTTCCATGGCTTCGGACTGCCAGGCACGCAGCTTTTGGGCCGTTCCCCACGCAGCGCGCTCGGGATAGGCCGGAGGCAGCGACGGGCCACCAAACAATGTTTCCGTCACGAATTCTCCGCCATCCAATCACTTCTTTCCAGCTTCCGCACCCAATTCCGGGCACAGCCAATCAACGGTTCTTCACCGTTCCAAACAAAAATTGCGTTCCCGGACTATTTCTTGGGCTTCTTCGGGCCCTTGCCCTTGCCGCCCTCGGGGTTCAGGCCCTCATAGATGGCCTTGCAATCCGGGCAGACAGGAAACTTTTTGGGGTCGCGCCCGGGCGTCCACACCTTGCCGCACAGCGCCACCACAGGCTCGCCGGACAGGGCCGATTCCATGATCTTTTCCTTGCGGACATAGTGCGAGAACCGTTCGCTGTCGCCCGGCTCGACTTCCTGGCGCAGTTCCTCGCGCTCAATCACGGCAGTGGAACCGCCGGTCTGGCCCGGCCCGTAGTTCGGATCGTTTTCAAAGGGGTCTGGAGGCAAACTCATGAAATCCATTCTAGCGTCTTCGCGTTCGCGACTCGCCGAGGTGCTCTCGCCAAGCGGCAACTGGTGCAGCGTCCAGCCAAAATGCCCCGAAGGTGGTGCCGCGTCGGCAAGTACGACGGCGGGAGGTCACCGTGGCTGCCCAGGTGACCACCCGCCGTCGTGCTTCAAACTTTGGGGCCGAATTTTTTTTAGAGGCCCTGCCA
>JBBSQT010000185.1:0-4819 GCA_038243775.1 Actinomycetales bacterium
ATCTCAGGCGAACTGGCGGCCGACAACGCCACCCAGGACGCCATCATGACGCTGGCCGTACGCGACGTGCAGCGCGATCTCGAAGACAAGTTGATGGAGGACGGTCATGAATAAGGTTGCAACCCCCACCGCGCCGAAGAAGGTGCCGAGCGGATCGCGGGTAAAGGAGTTCCTGGCCGACAATGGGGCACTGGTGGGACTGGTGATCCTGGGCCTTGCCCTGTTCATCGCCACCCCCGAATTCCTCACCGGCCCCAATCTGCTGAACATTGGCATCCAGGCCTCGGTGATCGCGGTCCTGGCCTTCGGGCTGACCTTCGTCATCGTGGCGGCGGGAATCGACCTGTCGGTCGGATCCGTAGCGGCACTTTCGGCGATGGGCTCCGCGTGGATTTTCTCGCAGGGATCCATGCCGGGCTGGCTCGCCGTCATCGGCGGGCTCCTGCTCGGTACGCTGAGTGGCGCGGTCAGTGGTTACGCCGTCGCGTTCGGGCGGCTCCCGTCCTTCATCGCCACGCTGGCCATGCTCAGCGTGGCGCGCGGGCTGACCCTGGTCATCTCCGAAGGCCGGCCCATCGCTACAGCACCCGAGGTGTCCTTCCTCGGCGGTAACCTCGGCATCATCCCGATGCCGATCGTGGTCCTGGTGATCGCCGGGCTGGTGGCCGCGTTCATCCTCAACTTCACCGTGATCGGCCGCTACATGTACGCCGTGGGAGGCAACAAGGAGGCCGCACGGCTCTCCGGCGTGCCGGTCCGCAAGGTACTCGTCACCGTCTTCGCGCTCTCCGGGCTATTCGCTGCTTTGGCCGGCCTGCTGCTCTCCGGCCGCCTGGATTCAGCCCAGCCACAGGCCGCGGCGGGCTACGAGCTGGACGCGATCGCCGCCGTCGTCATCGGTGGCGCGTCGCTGGCCGGCGGCGTCGGGCGCATCACCGGTACCCTTGTGGGCGCCCTGGTGCTGGTGGTTATCCGCAACGGTCTGAACCTGCTGAACGTCTCCTCGTTCTGGCAGCAGGTGGTGATCGGGGTGGTGATCGCCGTCGCCGTCGGCATCGATTCCCTGCGGCGCAAGAATGCGCCCCACTAAATATATTCCTTCGCAGTTCCGACAAGTTCATCCACATCACCCGAGTAAGGAAACAACAATGAAGTTCTCTCCCCGCAGAACCGCCGCACTGACTGTGTCCCTGGCGCTTGCCCTGAGCATGACCGCCTGCAACCGGGGCGGTGACGAGGGATCCGAGGGCTCCGCGTCAGCAACCCTGGCAGTATCAACCCTGAATAACCCGTTCTTCGTGGAACTGCGCGACGGTGCAGAGAAGGCAGCCGAGGCTGCCGGCATCGAGCTGGACGTGGTGGATGCGCAGAATGACTCCTCCACCCAGACCAATCAACTGGCAACTGCAGCCACCAGCGGCACCGACGCCGTCATTATCAACCCCGTGGATTCCGACGCCGCCGCGGCCTCCGTGTCCCCGCTGGTCGATGCGGACATCCCGGTGGTCGCCGTCGATCGCGCCGTGAACGGTGCCGAGGTGCAGTCCCTCGTCTCCAGCGATAACGTAGCAGGCGGCCGTCAGGCAGCCGACGAACTGGCCACAGCCATGGGCGAAGAGGGCAAGGTGATTGTCCTGCAGGGCGTTGCCGGAACCTCCGCCAGCCGTGACCGCGGCGCCGGCTTCAAAGAGGGCATCAAGGCGTACCCGAACATCACCGTCGTCGCCATGCAGACCGCCAACTTCGACCGCGCAGAAGCCCTCAACGTGGCAACGAACCTGCTGCAGGCCAACGCGGACGTCACAGGCATCTTCGCCGAGAACGACGAGATGGCCCTCGGCGCCATCCAGGCACTGGGCGACCGCGCGGGCGACGACGTCAGCGTGGTCGGTTTTGATGGCACAGAAGAGGGCCTGGCTGCCATTCAGGACGGCACCCTGACGGCCACCATCGCGCAACAGCCCGCCGAACTGGGCAAGCAAGCCGTCGAGGTACTGCAACAGCTCCTTGACGGCGAGACCGTAGAGGAGACCATCCCGGTTCCCGTCACCACCGTGAATGCCGACAACGTTTCAGAATTCACCGAATGAGCACCAAGCCGCCGGGCGTCGTTGTCGTAGGATCCATCAACGCAGACCTCGTCGTCACCCTGGAACGCCACCCCCAGCCGGGCGAAACGCTGCTGGGACGGACTATGACAGTGATGCCCGGCGGCAAGGGCGCCAACCAAGCCGTTGCTGCGGCGAAGCTCGGCGCCCCCACCATCATTATCGGCGCGGTAGGCCGGGACGCCTACACCGACGTCGCCCTCTCCGGGTTGCGCGCCGCCGGCGTTGACACCCGCGCCGTGCAGCGCGTCGGGACGACCACCGGCGTCGCAATCGTGGAGGTCGACGACGACGGCGAGAACACCATCGTGGTGATCCCCGGCGCCAACGCCGAGGTTACACCTGACCTTGTCTGTTCCTCAGCTGATGACATTGCCGACGCCGCCGTGCTGGTGCTGCAGGGCGAGATCCCCGCAGCGTCGGTCGCGGCGGCTGTCGCTCTGGCGCGAGGTCGGGTGGTGATTAATCTGGCACCGGTCATCGAGCTGGACCGCGCCACCCTGTTGCGGGCTGATCCGCTGGTAGTCAACGAGCACGAGGGCGCGCTGGTGTTGGCGCAGCTCACGGGCGATGCCGCTCCGTCCGACCATGTCCCATCTGACCATGCCGCAACGGCGCAGGAACTGCTGGCCTGCGGCTTCGCATCGGTCGTGATGACGCTGGGCGGCGACGGCGCCGTGTTGGCTTCCTCTGCTGGCATGCTTGGGATCGCGGCACCGACGGTGCCCGTGGTGGACACCACCGGCGCAGGCGACGCCTTCACCGGGGCGCTTGCCTCCCGGCTGTGTGCCGGGGATTCCCTGCCCGACGCCGTGGGGGTTGCCGTGCTGGTTGGCGCATTCGCGGTCGGGACCGAAGGCGCCCAGCCGTCCTACCCCTCACTGGAAGATCAGTTGCCCACCACCACTGGAGAGGACGCTAACGCGTGAAGAAGCACGGAATTCTCAACCGGCCTTTGAATGCAGCTCTCGGTGGCCTGGGGCACGGGCACCTCGTGGTGATCGCCGACTGCGGGATGCCGCTGCCCGCGTCCAGCACTGTCGTCGACCTGGCCCTGGTGAAGGGCGTCCCGTCCTTTACCGAAGTGCTGCGGGCCGTGCTTGCCGACGTCGAAATCGAATCTTCCCTTCTGGCCTCAGAGGCTACGGGCTCCCCCATTGAGGCGACCGTGCGCGGCGAAGGTTTGCACCCGGACCTGGTCAGCCACGAGGACCTGAAGGCGCTGCTGCCGGCGGCCCGGCTGATCATCAGGACCGGCGAGGCTACCCCGTACGCGAACGTCGTCCTGCGCTGTGGCGTGACGTTCTAGCTAGCCCACCACAGGTACCATTCGGCGCACCTACGTCCTTCACACGCGCCAGGTCCCGGCTTTACTTGCCAACCAGGCCGCGCCCTGTAAATATTATTCGGTGAAAACCCGCACGCAGCAGGAGAGGCATCGATTTCGCGCACCGCTGGCCAGGGTAGAGGCAGCGGTGCCGCATCTGCTGCTCGCCGTCAAGTCCGCGCTCGCGGTGGGATTGGCCTGGGTGATCGCCCCGCATATGCCCGGCGTCGCCGATGAGTATCCGTATTACGCGCCGCTGGGCGCTCTACTCAGCATGCACTCCACGTTGGCCGGATCCGCTAAGTACGGATTGCAGGTCCTTGGCGGGCTGGCCGCCGGTATTGTGCTGGCCGCCGGAGTGCTGCTGGTGGGGAATCCCAACTTGTGGACCATCTCCCTAGTGGTGGCCAGCGGCGTGCTGCTGGGGAAGAATCGATGGCTCGGCGCGCCAGGACAGGAATATCTGCCTATTGCTGCCCTCTTTGTGCTCATTGTCGGCGGCCAGGATGCGGACGCCTATTCGATTGGGTACCTCGTACAGATGAGTGTCGGCATCGCCGTGGGGCTTGCGGTGAACCTGCTGATCCTGCCGCCGCTCAGCTTTGATTCTGCGGTCCTACAGCTCTCCCGGTTCCGGCTTGCCCTGGCGCGGCACCTGAACGACGTTGGCGAGGCGCTGACCGAAAACTGGCCGCCGGAGCGGGAGAACTGGGCGAGCCAGAACGACGTGCTGTCCGCTACTGCCATGGAAGTACGCGAGGCCGTTCACAACGCAGACACCAGTGGCAAGGGAAACCCTCGGGCGCGGCTGCAAAGGCGGGATGCCCGCGGCTACTACGCCGACCTCGCGGTGTTGGAGAACATCACCTTCCACATTCGCGACCTCACTGAGGTGCTAGCCGGCGCAGTGTGGGGTAAACCATTCCCCGTCGATCTGCCTGCTTCCCTGTGCGCGCCGCTCAGTGACGCCATAAATGCCGTCGCCACCGTGCTGCAGGCCTGGAATGACGGCGGGGATTCGGGCGAGCCGCTGCAGGAGGCTGACACCGCGCTGAAGACGTTACAGCTTCGGCTGGAGGAACAGCGCCCGGACAATAGTGTGCCGTTGAGCGCAGCTGCAACAATTTCCATGGCACTCCGGCGTATTGTGGCAGCCGTCCGGCCACGTCTTGTCGATGAGCCGCAACAGGAAAGCACCTCGACCACAGAGGCTGGCTAAGTGCCGCTCAGCCCTCTGCCTTCGCGGCAGTCTTTGCGGCAGTCTTTGCCGTGCGCTTGGTTTCGCGCACCCTGCCCAGCGACTCAGGATCGACAATGTTGGCAACTGACCGGTAGCAGCCTTCCTCGTCTTACGCGGTTCCTCAGCTTAACGCTGGAACCCCCG
>JBBSQT010000186.1:0-4815 GCA_038243775.1 Actinomycetales bacterium
CTTGCCCGCAGTGAGCCCGTTGATCCACATCCCGGTTTTCTTTTTGTACGCCCCCATGAGGATCCCGATACCCAGGAAATACACGACAGCAACAGCGATCATCACCGCGGTGCCGCCTGTCGTGTAGGCAACCACGAACACGGCGGCAAGCAACCCCAGCACGGGGTGGTACCACCCCGGCGTGGTGAGCCGGTCCGCAGCATCGCTTCGAGCGCTGGCGATGGCGGTCAGTGCTTCTTGGGCCTCACGGGCCGACTCATTTTCCATACTGGAAAGTCAAGCATATTCCGTCACGGAAAGTCAATGCCCGCCGCCGTCTAAGTCAACGCCCGCCGCCGTCGCGCTTCCTTAAAAAACAACCGGCCCGCAAGGTGGCAGGAGAGGTCGCGAAACCGCGATCGCTCCGCCGCCTTGCAGGCCGGTCGGGAAAATGTGCGCTACTGCCCGGAAGGGTTGCCGTTCGACGGCGCGTTGGGATCCTCGGGTTCCGCCACGGGTTCCACCCGGATGCCGTACTGCGGCCGGCCGTCCGGCAGGTCATGGAACTGGCCGCGCGGCGGCGCCGGTGCCGGGGCGGGCTGCTCGGCTCCGACGGGCGCGTCGCCAGGTGCAGGATTGGCGGGACCATAGGGGTCATGCCAACCGTCCGGGCGGGGGGGCGCCGGATGCGACGGCGCCGGGGGTTGCACGGGAGGCTGGTGGCCCTGCCCCTGGAACCCCTGGCCCTGGTAGTGCTGGACCGGACGCTGCGCCGTGGAGTTCATGGGCAGCTGGGCCAAAAGCCGGCGGGCCTCACCGGCCACGTCGGGGGTGACAATGACGTCGTAGCTGCTGGCCAAGACCTGGTTGGTTGAGGTGAAGTCACGCTTGCCGCGCTGGGCGGCGTACCCAATAATCGCAAACAACATCCACAGGGCCGCGCCCAGCAGGATGGACGTGAGCACATTGGAGAACGGCGCGCCGGCATTGCTGGAGGAATCAAAAAAGGAGAGCATGACGCCAATGAACAAGCCAAACCAGGCACCCGTCATGGCGCCGGTCAGGGCCACCCGCGGGTAGCTGAGCTTGCCCGTCACCCGTTCCACCATCTTCAGGTCATTGCCCACAATGGAAACATGCCGGACGGGGAACTTCTCATCCGCCAGGTAGTCAACCGCCTTCTGCGCATCCAAGTAGGACGTGTAGGAACCGATCGTCTCCCCAGTGGGAACTGCTCGGGCTTCATCCAAGGGCCGGGTGCGTCCAAAAAGGTTTGCCATAGCCTCCATTGTTCACCATATTCCTGCATGTTGGCTGGAGTATCGCTGGTAGTGAAATGACGGCACCCCCAACGCGGTGCTGCTGGATGCGGCAAGGTTTGGGATATTGCCCAAGTTGGCAAGTAGCCTGTAACTGTGAGCACACAAACTACCCGCATCTTCGTCGCCCGTCTGCTGGGACTCGACGTGTTTGACCCCTTGGGGGACAGGCTCGGAAAGCTGCGCGACGTGGTTGTTCTCGGCCGTGGCGCCACCTCGGCCCCGCACGCGGTGGGCATCGTGGTGGAAGTCCCGGGCAAGAAGCGCGTCTTCGTTCCCATGACACGCCTGACCTCCATGGACCAGTTCCAAATCATCTGCACCGGCCTGGTCAACCTGCGCCGTTTTGAACAACGCGGTGCCGAGCAACTCGTCGTCGGCGGCATCTTCGACCGCAAGGTCACCTTGATCGACGGCAGCGGATTCGCCGTCATTGAAGACATCGCCATGGACCAGCAACGCAACGGCGACTGGCTGGTGACAAAGCTCTTTGTGCGCCGCGGTGTCTCCACCTCCCGGCTGCGCAGCCTGCGCCGCGGGCACACCATGCTGATTGACTGGGCGGAGGCCCGGCCCGAGGACGCCGCCGCACCGCAAAGCGCCACGCACTTCGTGGCCACCCACGAGGACCTCAAGGCTGCAGACTTCGCCGACGCCCTGCAGGACATGACTGACAAGCGCCGGGTTGAAGTGGCCAGCGAACTCCAGGACGAGCGCCTGGCGGACATCATGTCGGAACTGCCGGAGGATGACCAGGTGGCCCTGCTCTCCGCACTGGACAATGAACGTGCCGCCGATGTCCTGGAAGAGATGGACCCCGACGACGCCGCCGACCTTCTTGCCGATCTCCCCCAAGCCAAGGCGGAGGAACTGCTGCTGCTCATGGAGCCGGATGAGGCCAAGGACGTCCGCCGCCTTCTCCAATATGCCGAAGGCACCGCCGGGGCGCTCATGACCCCGGTGCCCGTCATCCTGCCCCCGGAAGCAACGGTTGCCGAAGCGTTGGCCCATGTCCGCAGCGAGGACCTCTCCCCCGCCCTGGCCTCAGCCATCTTCATCTGCCGCCCGCCCCTGGAAACCCCCACTGGCCCGTTTCTGGGCGTCGTCCACATCCAGCAGCTGTTGCGCAGCGCCCCGCCGGAGCAGCTCGGCACCCTGGTGGACAAAAACATGGAACCCGTCTCCGATCAGGACGACATCAGCACCGTCAGCCACATCATGGCCTCCTACAACCTCAACTCCCTCCCCGTGGTCAGCAAGGAGGGCCGCCTGGTAGGCGCCGTGACGGTCGATGACCTGCTGGACCACCTGCTGCCCGACGACTGGCGCACCCATGAGGACGGGGCGCCGTTGAGGAAGTTGGGAGGACGCATTGGCTGAGCGGCACCACGCCAAGGGTGTCGGACTGGACACCCCCAAGGAACTGCGGTCCCGGCTGCTGCCAAACCTGGGCAGCGACCCCGACCTTTTCGGCCGCTTCGCCGAACGGTTCGCCCGCGACATGGGCACCGCGAACTTCCGGCTCTACATGACGATTTTTGTCATTGTCTGGATCAGCATCAACGTCATAGGACTGTTCGGCCTGAGATGGGATCCGTACCCGTTCATCCTGCTGAACCTGTTCTTCTCCACCCAGGCCTCGTACGCCGCACCGCTGATCCTGCTCGCCCAGAACCGCCAGGACGACCGGGACCGCGTGCAAATCGAGCAGGACCGCTCCCGCGATGAGCGCAACCTGGCGGACACCGAGTACCTGACCCGCGAGGTGGCGGCGCTGCGCATCACCATGCGCGAAGTGGCAACCCGTGATTTTGTCCGTTCGGAATTGCGCAGCCTTCTCGAAGAGCTTATTTCCCAGCAGGCAGAAGAGGATACGCTGAAGGAAGCGCGCAAATCAGCCGCGCCCCCTACCAATTCCTAAGGCAGCACCATGACCGCCCGCACCGAGTCCGCCCTCATCGCCGCCCTCGCCACGGTCATTGACCCCGAATTGCGCCGGCCCATCACGGACTTGGGCATGGTCGAGTCGGTGGAGATGCTCGACGGCGGCCGGGTGCACGCCGTCGTCCGCCTCACCATTGCCGGCTGCCCCCTGCGCGGGACCATCACCAAGGATGCCACCGAGGCGCTGATGAAGGTCGACGGCGTACGCGAGGTCGACGTGGACCTCACCGTCATGACGCCGGAGCAGCGTGCCGAGCTGACGGAGCTGCTCAAGGGCAGTTCTGCCAAACGCGGCATCCCGTTCAACGATGAGAATTCCCTGACCCGGATCTATGCGGTGGCCAGCGGCAAGGGCGGGGTTGGCAAGTCCAGCGTGACAGTGAATGTGGCGTGCGCGCTGGCTGCCCGGGGGCTGCGCGTGGGCATTGTGGATGCCGACATTTACGGCTTCTCGGTGCCCGGTCTCATGGGAATCACCCAGAGTCCCACGCGTGTGGATGAGATGATCCTGCCGCCCGTGGCGCACGGGGTGAAGGTGATTTCGATCGGCATGTTCGTGGCCGGCAACCAGCCGGTCGCGTGGCGCGGGCCCATGCTGCACCGGGCGCTGGAGCAGTTCCTGACCGACGTCTACTTTGGCGACCTGGACATCCTGCTGCTCGACCTTCCCCCCGGCACGGGCGACGTGGCAATATCCGTGGCCCAGCTGCTGCCCAAGGCAGAGATCCTGGTGGTCTCAACCCCGCAGGCTGCTGCTGCCGATGTTGCCGAACGGGCCGGCGCCATTGCCGTGCAGACGGGCCAGAAGGTTGCGGGGGTCATTGAGAACATGTCTTACATGACGTTGCCCGACGGCAGCAACCTGGAGATTTTCGGCTCCGGCGGCGGCGAAATCCTGGCCAAGCGCCTCAGCCAGACGGTCAACGCACCTGTGGAGCTGTTGGGGCAGATCCCGCTCGATGTGGCGTTGCGCGAAGGCGGGGATGCCGGGCTGCCGATCGTGCTGTCCGCGCCGGAGTCCGCGGCGGCCCAGGCGTTGTTGGCGATTGCGTCGAAACTTGCTGTGCGCCCGCGCGGTTTGGCGGGCCTGAAGCTGGGCGTCACCCCCCACTGACACACGCTATCCCACCAATGGCTGGATTCTCCGACACGCTATCCCACCAGATGCGATAGCGTACGTCAAAAAGACGCCACTACTGCCATAGCGTTGGGAAAGAGCGTTGGGAAATAATGGCCGGAAGGTGACCGGGCGTTGTGTGCCTAGGTGGCTTCCACGTCGAACGGCGCCAGCTGGCCTTCGGGGAGGCGTGCAATGTGGGGCGCGATAGCTGCCGGGCCGCCGGAGTTCAACTTCTTTTCATCATCTTTGCCAAGCATGGAGGCGATGGCCGCCCCCGGAGCAGTTTTCAGTGAGTTGAACGCCTCAACGTCATCGTCGTCGAGCAACGCTTCGCGAATGATCCGCCGGGGGTCGTATTGGCGTGGATCGAGCTTCTTCCAGTCAATGTCGTCAATATCAACCCCGGCCTCTTCCTTGATGGTTTCGCGCGCGCCTGATGCCATCTTCCGTACC
>JBBSQT010000187.1:0-4802 GCA_038243775.1 Actinomycetales bacterium
ATCGCCCACCTCATGCGAAGGGAAGCCGAACAAGCCGGCAAACACCACTCCGTACGTGAACTCCTGGAGCAGTTGGCCAGCATTGGCGAGACCGTGATGATCTACCCCTCCACCGGAGGCCGGCCCAAAGTCCGACGCATGATCACCGAGGAAATAGACACCCACGCCGCCCTGGCCGAGATCTTCAACCTCAAAAAATGGGCCCCAAAGAAAAGTTAGGTCATACACTCCCAGACAACAAAAAGCCGCTCTGACCAGGCATAACGGAAGTCTCAGCCGAATAAGTCGGAAAGTCCCGCTAGTGCGTCCAGAAGTCCGTAATGGCTACGCCGTGCTGGGCCAGCAGGCGGCGCAGCGTTGAAATGGACAGCCCCACCACCGTGTGGGGGTCGCCCTGAACACCAGTGATGAACGCCCCGGCCAAACCGTCGATCGTGAAGGCGCCCGCAACCTGGAGCGGCTCGCCGCTGGCAACGTACGCGTCAATTTCCGCATCAGTTACGTCCTCAAAGGTGACCACCGCGCTGGTGAGCTCCCCGTGCCCGACGGGAGCTCCGCCGTCGTGCGTGCCGGTGTGCTCCAAGGAGATGAGCCAGTGGCCGGTGTGGAGAATTCCCGAGCGGCCGCGCATGAGGTGCCAGCGCTCACGCGCAACGTCCGGCTCCCAAGGCTTGCCGTACGCGGTGCCGTCAAGCTCAAACACGGAGTCGCAGCCAATGACCAGGGCCCCGGCCGGTGCGGCGGCAGCGACGGACTCGGCCTTCGCGCGGGCCAGCAGCAGGGCGGTCTCGGCGGGTGTCAGCGGGCCGGCGGCGGCGGTAAGCGCATCCTCGTCGGCGTGGGATACCTGGACGGTGTGGGCGATTCCGGCGTCGGTAAGGAGCTTGGTGCGGGCGGGGGAGGCTGAGGCAAGGATGAGCTGCGGGGTCATCCCTCAAGCCTAAGTCAGGCGCGGGGCAGGCAGTTCAAGACCGCGGTGCCGCCGGCCGATCTCAGCCGGCCGAACCCTTGACCGGGGCGGGTGAACGGTGATTCACTGGACCGGTGAATGGGCGTTCACCCCGCGGTCCGCCCCTATCGATTCCCGTGCAGAGGAAGCCAATGCCGCAGCAAACCAGTGCCACCGCCACCGCACCCGCCCGGAACAAAGCCAAGCGCACCTCGCTGGTCATCACCATCCTGTGCCTGGCCGGAACCGTGGTGGCGCTGCAACAAACCATGGTGGTACCGCTGCTGCCGGACTTCCCGCAAATTTTGGGCACCTCGCCCGAGAACGCCTCCTGGCTGGTGACCGTCACGCTGCTGACCAGCGCCATCGCCACACCCATCGTCTCCAAGATGGCGGACATGTACGGCAAGCGCCGGATGATGGTGGTCGCGATGATCACCATGGTCATCGGCTCCATCATTGCCGCCGTGGGCGGGACGCTGCCCACGTTGTTGGTGGGCCGCGCGTTCCAGGGCCTGGCGGCGTCGCTCATCCCGGTCGGCATCAGCATCATGCGCGACGAACTCCCGCGCGAAAAGGTCGCCTCCGCCGTCGCCCTGATGAGCGCCACCCTGGGCATCGGCAGTGCACTGGGTCTGCCTTTGGCCGGCGTCATCTACGAGACCCTGGGCTGGCAGGCCATCTTCTGGATTTCCGCCGTGATTGGGGTGCTGCTGATTGTGGCTGTGCTGGCGGTGGTGCCGGAGTCGGCGCTGCGCACCAAGGGCAAGTTCGACGCCGTGGGTGCAGTGCTGCTGACCGGTGCCCTGACCGCGCTGCTGCTGGCCATCTCCAAGGGCGGGGAATGGGGCTGGGGGAGCGAGCCGATCATCCTGCTGTTCATTGCCACGGCAGTGTTCCTCGGGTTCTGGTTCCCCTGGGAGCTGAAGGTCAGCCAACCCATGGTGGACCTGCGCACCTCCGCCCGCAAACCGGTGTTGCTGACCAACATCGCCTCCGTCCTGGTGGGCTTCTCCATGTATGCCAACATGCTCAGCACCACCCAGCAGCTGCAACTGCCCAACGTGGGCGGCTACGGGTTCGGGCTCAGCGTGGTGATTGCCGGGCTGTGCATGGTCCCGTCCGGGCTGGCCATGGTGGCCCTGGCCCCCATTTCGGCCCTGATCACCAAACGCTACGGCGCGAAGATCACCCTCATTGTCGGCGCCCTGGTGCTGGCGGTGTCCTATGTGGCACGCGTCTTTTTGACAAGCGAGGTGTGGATGGTGATCCTGGGTGCCACGTTGGTGAGCATGGGCACGGCCATCGCCTACGCAGCCATGCCGACGCTGATCATGCGCTCGGTGCCGATCACCGAAACCGCGTCCGCGAACGGCATGAACTCGCTGCTGCGCGCCGTCGGCACCTCAACGATGTCCGCCGTCGTCGGCGCCGTCCTGGCATCCAACGTGGTTCACGTGGGCCCGCTGGCACTGCCCACGGAGGACGCGTTCAAGTCCATCTTCTGGTACGCAGCGATCGCGGCACTGCTGGCCATCGGCGTCTCCGTCTTCATCCCGCGCTTCGAGACCGCCCCCGGAATTGCGGCTGGAACGGTGAGCGGGGTGTACGTTCCCGAACCGAAGGAAGCGGTCGGCGTTGGAGCGGGCGGGGTGCGTGGGGGCGGCGTTGGAGCTGCGGCGCCCGTTCGTGAGCCGGCCGGGACGGAGAACGAAATCGTGGTCAGCGGCACCATTCTGGGTGCCCGTTCCAGGCCCATCCGGCAGGCTGTGGTGAACGCGCTGCACACCAACGGGGAGCCGGCCGACTGGAGCCGGGCCGACAACGACGGACGCTATTCGCTGGTCCTGCCCGATACCGGCCGGTACCTGCTGGTCTCCAGCGCCGACGGCTGGGCCCCCAGCTCCCAGGTCCTGGAATTCGAAGATCCCGCCAGCACCCTTGACATCCGGCTGCTCCAGCGGCTGATGCTCTCCGGCATGGTGAACGACGGCGTGCGCCCCCTGGAAGGTGCCCTGGTGACACTGACCAAAACGACGGGGGAGTTTGTGATGTCCACCTTCAGCGACAGCGAGGGCCGCTATGAGGTTCCCCTGCCTCCCGTGGGGCGCTACATCCTGACCGGCCTGGACCCCGAAGGGCGAACGAGTGCTTCCCTGTCGGTGCTGGTGACGGCACGCTCTGCCGTGATCGACATTGAGCTGCCGCCGCGCGTTGCGGCGCACGCCGGGCCCGGAACAGCGCCGGTGCGTGCCTGATGGCCCGGCCCAGCGCACGTGAAGCCGTGATTGAGGCTGCCCGGCAGCTCTTTGGGGAGCGCGGGTATTCCGCCGTGACGGTGAAGGACGTTGCGGCGCTCGCCGACTATTCTCCGGCCATGGTCATGAAGGTGATGGGCAGCAAGGCCAAAATGTATGCGGCCGCTGCGCCGGATGCCGCCAACATGGACCTGCTCTCCGGAAAGGAAGAACCGTTGGGCTTTGCGCTGGTCCGGCGGATCCTGCGACGGCGCGGGGCCGGTGAGTTGGAGCCGTGGTCCATGGTGGCGCTGCTGGTGCAGGACACCCCCGACCCTGAGGCGGCACGGGCCGAAGTGCGCGAAAACTACGTGCGCAGGATAGCCGCCAGGATCGGGGACACCACCCCCAAGCTGCATAAATCACAGCTGGTGGTCTGTGCCGTCATGGGGCTCGGGGCCGGCATCCGCGTCCTTGGCCTGCTGGAGGCGTCCGAACTGGAGGACGAGAAGCTGATCCAGCACTACGGGGCCATGGTCCAGGGCATCATCGACGATCCGGCACTGGTGTAGGGCGCAGGGCGCTTTGACCGGAGCACAGGGTCCGGAGCGCAGGGTCCGGAGCGATTCTGCCGGGGCTCTCGCCTATGCTGGAGGCTGGATCATACGTCGGTGTCCACGGATTGTCCGTGAATTGCCGTGGACTTCAGGGAAAGGCAGCAACTATGGAAATCGCCATGGCCGGAGCCATCGTGGTGGCAGTGGTGGCCGTCATTGTGCAGAAGCGGCAGCAGGCGCGGCGCAACCGCTCCCGGAAGTAGCCGCGCACCTGACAGCGGCCGTGCAACCACCGTTGCCAATACTCTTGCGCTCAGCACAACGTCCCCGGGCAGCTTGTCGAGAAGTGGGTGAGTGGGGGGCGTGGCCGTTTAGTTGCCTGCGCGCGGGCGGCTGGCGGGCTGCCCGGCAACTCCCTGGGGCGCCCAAGCCGGCCGGAAGCAGGCACCCCTCCACCCCAAAAAAATCGAGTGTGCAGTTAATCAGGGTGTTTTGCTCAAACACTGCGATTAACTGCACACTCGATTCAGGGGAGGTCACGCGTGGGGCGGTTCGCCTCCAGAAAGAGCTTGCCGCCGCGAATTCCTAGCCGTTGACCGGGTCCGGTTGCTCCTCCAGCGCCGAGGCGTCCTCGGGCACGGTCAGGGAGGCCAGCTTGGCGCCCTCAACGTCCACGTCCGGCAGGATTGCATCCAGCCACTTCGGGATCCACCACGCCAACTTGCCCAGCAGGTGCATGGCCGCCGGGACGATCGTCATGCGCACCACGAACGCGTCAACGAGGACGCCGAACGCCAGGGCGAAGCCGAGCGGGCGCACCATGGTCAGGTGGCTGAAGATGAAGCCGGAGAATACGCTGATCATGATGATCGCGGCCGCCGTGACAACCGGCGCGGCATGCTTGAAGCCGGTCCGCACCGCCTGCTTGGCCTCCTGCCCGTGGGCGTAGGCCTCGCGCATGCCGGAGGCGATGAACACCTGGTAGTCCATGGCCAGGCCGAACAGCACGCCTATCAGGATGATGGGCAGGAAGCTGAGCACGGCCGCCGGATGGGCAAC
>JBBSQT010000188.1:0-4785 GCA_038243775.1 Actinomycetales bacterium
GGGCGGACGAACAGCGGCAGCAGCAGTGCCAGCCCCAGCGCAATGGCGCCTACAGTGATTTGTGCCCAAAGTTCCATCATGCACCTGCCGCGACGTCGCCGTCGGACTCATCGATGCTGGGAGCCGCGGGACCGGCCTCATCCTCACAGCGGCGCAGCCACAGTGCAAGGTCAAGGTCGGCGGGGCTCAGCGGGCGGGCATGGGTGTGGGAAATCTTGGTGTGCCCGTCGGCGTCCTGGATCTCATCATCACCGGTGAGCTGTTCGTGAAGTTTTTCGGAGGGCCGCAGCCCCGTGATCTTGATCTCTATGTCGCGTCCGGACATGGCGATCATGCGCTCGGCGACATCCATGATCCGCACGGGCTCGCCCATGTCCAGGATCAGCACGTCACCGCCGTGGCCGATCGCCCCGGCCTGGATGACCAGCTGGCAGGCCTCCGGAATGGTCATGAAGAAACGTGTCACGTCGGGATGGGTGACGGTGACGGGGCCGCCCTTGTTGATCTGGTCGGTGAACAGCGGAAGCATGGAGCCGCGGCTGCCAATCACGTTGCCAAAGCGGACCGAGACGTAGCGCTTGCCTGACTCCCCCGCCATCCAGGAGGTCAGTTTTTCGGCGGCGCGCTTGGAGTGGCCCAGCGCCGTGGTGGGACTGGCTGCCTTGTCGGTGGAGACGTTGACAAAGGTTTCCACGTCCACGCTGCGGGCGGCCCGCAGCACATTGAGGGAGCCGATGACGTTGGTCTTCCAGCCCTCTTCGGGGTACATCTGCAGCAGGGGCGCGTGCTTGAGCGCGGCTGCATGGAAAACCACTTCGGGGCGCCTGTCGGCAAAAATCCTGCACAGGGCGTCGACGTCGCGGATGTCCGCGAGCAGGATGTTGTCATTGTCGAGCAGGCCGTGGCCCTCGATGGATAGCTGGGTGTGCTGCAGGCCGGATTCGTCACGGTCCAGCATCATCAATTCCGCCGGCTCGAAACCGATCAGCTGGCGGCACAGTTCGGAACCGATCGAGCCGCCGGCACCCGTGACCAGGATGCGCTTGCCCTTCACATAGCCGGCAATTTGCTCCACCTGGGTTTCCACGGGCGTGCGGCCGATGAGGTCGGCAACGTCGATTTCACGGAAGTCTGGCAGTCCGCCCCGGCTGGCCTCGGGGCTGAGCATTTTCTGCAAGGGGGGCAGCACCAGCACCTTCACGCCCAGCCCGGCGACGCCGTCGGAAATTTCACGGATCTGGCGGGCACTCAGGTGCGCCATGGCCAGCACAATCACGGTGGACTTGGTGCGCTTGATGATTTCCACCAATTCCGAGCCGTTGCCCAAGACCCCCACCGAGCTCAGTCGCAGGTGCTTCTTGGCTGTGTCGTCGTCGATCAGGCCCACCGGCACATAGGGCGATTCCGGATCCCCCACCATGCGGGTGACCAGGGAATTGCCCAGGAACCCTGCACCGTAGATCAGCGTGCGCTGGGCTTCCTCACCGAAAGTCGGCTTCCCCTCAACATAAAGACGCTTGGCATAGCGCACCGCCGCCATGGACAGCGCCGCGAAGGGGAAGGCGATGACGGCCACGGAGCGGGCAATGTGGAGTTCGTTGATGAGAATGGACAGGAAAATACTCGCCACAACACCGACGATCAACGTCACGGCCACAAGCACCCGCGCCTCGTGGATGCTGCCGAAGGTGTACCGCCCCCGGTAGAGCGCCATGTACCAGCCAACGATGAGCTGTGTGGCAACGGCGAGGGTGATCAGCAGGGCCAGGCCCGGAAAGTTGATGAGCCGGACATCCAGCTCGTACCGCAACAGCACCGCCAAGCACAGCGCCACCGCCCACGCCAGCGAATCCAGCAACGCCTGTGACCAAAGCCACAGCCGCGGCTTGCGTTCACCGTCCCCTGAAGCTGCTGCTGGTTTCCCGCTTGCCTGTGCACTGAAGGTATTCAACGTGATTCGTGTTTTCCGTTTTCTGCGCGGTCATTGCTTGGTCTGAGCGGCCCTGTCGATGGCGCACCAACGCACCCATGGATGGCTGTACTAAAGTGGAGGCTACACATGCATAGTAATCCCTTCGGGCGGTTACTTTCTGTTTTGGCCGTGCCGGCAGCCGCGGATCACCGCAGGCTTCACCCGAGAGGACCCCCTTTGACCGATTCCGTTGCAGTTGCCGCCGTGACCTTTGACAGGCCCGACGACGTCCGCACCTTGTTGGGGGCCCTTTCGCAGCAAAGTCACACGCCCCATGCGATTGCGCTGGTTGATTCCGGCACCGAGTCCGTGGCACAGATTGCCGCCGATGCTCCGGCCGAGGTGACGTATGTGCGGTCCCTGGCCAATCTGGGCGGTGCCGGCGGTTTCTCCCTGGCCATCCTGAACGCCATTGCCTCCGGCGCGGAGTGGGTGTGGATCATGGACGACGACGCCCATCCGGAAGACCCCTCCACCCTGGCGACACTGCTGGAAGCCGCCAAGGCCCGCCAGCTGGACGTGGTGGTGCCCCTTATTGTGGCGCCGGGGGAACCCACCAAATTGTCCTTCCCGTTCCGCATTGACGGCCACCTGACCCATGAGCGCTCCGTGGTTGAGCCGCTGGGCTTCATCGAGAACGTGGGCCAGTTCTTCAACGGCGCATTGATCCGCGCGGAAGTTTTCTTCAAGGTGGGCCTGCCGGACCTGCGCCTGTTCATTCGGGGCGATGAAACCGATTTCATGCTCCGCCTGCGCCAGGCCAAGGTGAAGTTCGGCACCGTAACCTCCGTGGCCCTGACGCACCCGGCCGGCTGGGGCGAGGTCCAGGAAGTTCTGGGCGACCGCCTCCACGTGCTGGTGCCGGAAACCCCCTTCAAGCGGTTTTACTACTACCGCAACCGCGGATTTTTGACCCGCAAGCACCGCCGGCTGCGTTCCTTCGTGGCCGACGCCGTCGGCTATCCGTTGTTCTTCCTGAAGAAGGGCGACGTGAAGGGCCTGTTCAAATGGGCCGGCACGTACACGGCCGGCATGCGGGGCGCCAAGTTTGGGCCCATGGAGGACCAGAAGTTTTGAGTTTGGACCGGCGCGACCAATTTTTCATTGTCATCACCACCTTCAACCGTGCTGACTACTTGGCCGAGCTCCTGGCCTCCGTGGCCTTGCTGGACCCGGCGCCCGACGCGGTGATCGTGGTCAACAACGCCAGCACCGACACCACCGCCGCCGTGGTGGATGCCGTGCGCCAGGAATTCGCAGCGCTCCCCCGGCCCATCCCCGTCATCCACCATGAACTTGCGCTCAATTCGGGCGGCGCGGGCGGTTTTGCGGCAGGCATTGAGCGCGCCTTGGCAGAAGGCGCCCAGTGGATGTGGCTCATGGACGACGACGTCACCGTGGTTCCCGACGCTGTCGGCGCCTTTGGCCCGTGGATGGATAAATACGACGCCTTGGTGGGCCGGCGCTACGACGCCGGAGGCGAACCCTTTTACTGGCAAAACAAATTCAGTGCGTTCCTGGGACTGCCGTTGCCGGTACGCGGCGACGTCTTCAAGAATTCCAACGAATTCGCCACCGACGTTGGCTGTTTCGAAGGCATGCTGCTCCACGCTGACGCGGTCAAGGGTGTGGGCCTGCCGGACTCGCGCTTCTTCCTGACCTGGGACGACACGATTTACGGCTGGCTCATTTCACTTCAGCGTCCCGTGGTCTACGTCAACGAGTTCGTGCTGCACAAGGCGCGGCCCCAACGCGGCGTGAATCTTGGCATCAGGCACCTCAACGACTCCTCGGACCTGAGCCGCTACTACGTCATGCGCAACCGCGGGCTCGTGGCCCAATACCTGCGCGTGCACGAGCGCTACAACCGCGTTGGTTTTGCCCTGGGCACCGCCTTGACCATGTCCAAGGAACTGCTGCGCCTGGCCGGCGTGGAAAAGACGTTCCACGGCACCGGCAGGCTCCTTGCCGGTTGGCGCGACTCCCGCCAGATCATGGCGGCGCGAGACTTTGTGCCCATGCAACCACTGGAAAAGGCCTAATAACATGAGTGTTCCCCTGCGCTGGCTGGTTCTGGGCCCCACCGGGTTTGTTGGCTCCGCCGTCGTTTCCGAACTTCGCGGGCGAGGCGCCGACGTCTTGGGGCTGGCGGCCCCCCGCCTGCAATCCAGCGGGGCCACGGCCCGGGAACTTGCGGTTGAAGCCGGGAAGTCCACAGCCCGCGCCGGCCTCGCGGCAGCCTTTGCCGGCGTCGACGTGGTGGTGAATGCCGCCGGCCTGGCCACCCCGGGCGGCAGTGAGTCCCCAGCCCTGACCGGCGCCAACGCCTTGTTGCCGGCAGTCGTTGCGCTGGCCGCGCAGGACGCCGGGGTTGCCCGATTTGTGCACCTGAGCAGCGCCTCCGTCCAAGGCCACCGGCAGGTCATTGATGAGAGCAGTGACCGTGCTCCCTTCTCCCCCTACTCCCGTTCAAAGGCGCTGGGCGAGGAAGTCCTTGAACTGCTGAGGCACGACGCCGCAACCTCCGGTATGGTGACCGTCCGGGCCACCTCGGTCCAGGGTGTTGCGCGCGCCACCACGGCTTTGTTCCTCAAGGTCGCCGGCTCCCCCCTCGCCTCAGTTGCCTCTCCCGGAACAGCGCCCACGCCCGTCAGCTCGATCCACGCCCTGGCCTGGTTCGTGGCCGAAACCGGTGCTTTTCCGGACGCCGTGCCGGCACTTGTCCTCCAGCCGTGGGAGGGCTTGAGCGTGAGCGACGTGCTGCACGCCGCAAGCGGTAGAACACCACGCAAACTTCCGGGATGGCTGTGCAC
>JBBSQT010000189.1:0-4760 GCA_038243775.1 Actinomycetales bacterium
CCAACTTCCCACGCCGTGGTCCCGGCGGAGTCCACTTCCACATTCAGTCCGGCCTCTGCCGCGGCATGGGCGAGCATGAATTCGGCCATGGGGGAGCGGCAAATATTGCCGGTGCAAACGGTGATGATCCGGTAGGGGTTGCTCATGCTGCCAGTCTATCGGCGCCTCCATGAACGCCGGCAGCAGTTTCCGCGCCCGCCCCCCACATATGCGCCCCGTCGTAAGGGCGCGGAAGTGGGGGGCGGGCGCGGTGGCTGAAGAGGTGGTGGCGGGGGCGGGCGCCAAAGTGGGGCGCGGGCGCGGAAGTGGGGGGCGGGCGCGGTGGCGGGGGCGCGCCAGCTACACCAGGGCCAGCAGCACGCCGACACCGACAAACAGGAAACCGAATATCCGGTTGAGGATCAGCTGGCCGCGCTCGCTGGTGGTCAAATGCTTGAGCTGCTTGGCGCCGGCGGCAAAGATGAACCACATGACGATGATGTCGATGACCACCACGGTGGCGGTCAGGATGACGTACTGGGGAAGCAGTGGCTCGGCGGGACGGATGAACTGGGGCATGAACGCCAAGAAGAACACAATGGCCTTGGGGTTCAAAAGGTTGACCCACAGGCCGCGGCGCATCATCGAGAATCCGGACTCGACCACGGCCGGTGCGTCCCCGCCGTCGTCCTTCTCAGCCTTGGCCAACAGCTTCATGATGCCCAAATACACCAGGTAGGCGGCACCCACGTAGCGGATCATCATGAACAGGAAGGGTGAGCGGGAGACGATGATGCCCACCCCGGCGGCAACGATGGCCACGTGCATGATCAGTGCCACCTGCTGGCCCAGGATGCCCCACAAAGAGCGTCGAAATCCGCTGGTCAACGCGTTGGACATCGTGTTGATGGCGCCTGCGCCGGGAGTCAGGCTGATCATGGCGCCGGCGCCTGCAAGGGCCAGCCAAAGGGAGAGTTGCACTAGGCAAGTTTACCGTCGCGGGCCGGCCAAGATGCCCCGAAGGGGCCTGCCAACTAGGATGAGGAAAATGAGTGATGCACTGCAACGTCCGGGCCTCAGCCGCCGCCACCTGCTCCAACTTTCCACCCTGGGCCTGGGTACCGGCGCTCTCGCCGCACTGGCGGGCTGCAGTGCAGATTCGGGTCGGAAGGTTCTGGACACCGTGGGCAAGGTCGATTTCCACAACGCCCTGCACATCCCGCCGATCGCAGAATCCTCCGTCCAAGACGGCCAGCGCGTCTTTGACCTGGCCACCCAAGCGGGCCAGTCGGCGATTGTCCCCGGAGGGAAGGCCGACACGTGGGGCGTCAACGGCGCCTTCCTGGGCCCAACGCTCCGGGTGCGGCGCGGCGAGGACATCCGAATCAATGTGAGCAACCGGCTCGACGCCGCCACCACCTTGCACTGGCACGGGATGCGCCTGCCCGCAGAGGCCGACGGTGGCCCGCACCAAATGATCGAACCCGGCGGCAGCTGGTCCCCCTCGTGGACCATCGATCAGCCCGCGGCGACACTCTGGTACCACCCGCATCCGCATGGCGAAACGGAAAAACACGTCTACAAGGGTATCGGCGGGATGTTCATCATTGACGACGACGAAGAGGGTGCCCTTGCGCTGCCCCGGGACTACGGCGTGGATGACATCCCCGTTATTGTTCAGGACAAGACCTTCAATGAGGGGGGCCAGCTCGTTGAGACGGGACGCGAGGGCGTCGGCATGCTGGGCGGAACCGTGCTGGTCAACGGAACTGCCGCCCCGGTGCTTTCGCTTGCGGCCGAGCACACGCGATTGCGGCTGCTGAATGCATCCACCGCCCGCAGCTACAACTTCGGATTTTCCGGCGACCGCACGTTCACCATGATTGGCAGCGACGGCGGACTCTTCGTGGAGCCGGTGCCGCTGACGCGCATCATGCTCACACCAGGTGAACGTGCCGAGATTATCGTTGACGCAGTTGCTGGCGAAAGCTTCACCCTGCGGTCCTTTCCCCAAGACCTTGGCGTTGTTGAATCCCGAGCTGTCGACGCCGGGGCACAGGACACCCTGGACATCCTTGAGCTGGTTGCCGCATCAAAGCTGAGCGCTGCCACGCCCATCCCTGCGACCTTGGCCACCGTGGAGTATCCAGACCCTGCCACGGCCGGCGACATGCGCATGTTCCAGCTGGGCGAGAACACCATCAACAGCAAGTCCATGGACATGGAGCGAATCGACCTTGAAATCAAGGCTGGTGCCACGGAATCCTGGGCTGTTTTCAACGCACACAACCAGCCGCACAACTTCCACATTCATGACGTCCAGTTCCAGATTGTCAGCATCGACAAGGCTCCGCCTCCGCCGGAACTCGCCGGTTGGAAGGACACCGTCTACGTGCCTCCCCGCACGACGATCCGACTGCTCATGAAATTCGGCAAACTGGCCAACCCTGTCATCCCTTATATGTACCACTGCCACCTGTTGTGGCATGAGGACATGGGAATGATGGGCCAGTTCACCGTGGTGGAGTAGCGCGGGGCGGCCCTGGCTGGGGGCGGCCCTGGCTGGTGGAAGGGCCGCCGGGTTAGGGGTCTGGCTGGTCGAGGATCCGTGGGCTAGTCAGCCCGTTCCGCGCGCAGTTGCCGTTTGAGGAGCTTGCCCGACTGGTTGCGGGGAAGTTCTGCGACGAAGTCCACGTGTTTGGGCGCCTTGTAGTCTGCAAGCCGTCCCTTGACGTGGGCGCGCACAGACTCTTCAGTCAAGGATGCGCCGTCTTTGAGGACGACAACGGCGGTGATCGCCTCAATCCACCTGTCGTCAGCGATGCCGATGACGGCCACCTCCGCGACCTCCGGCAATTCGTAAATGCAGTCCTCAACCTCTCGCGGTGCAACGTTCACTCCGCCGGTATTGATGACGTCCTTGATCCGGTCCACGACTTGGATGAAGCCCTGCGGATCCTGGGTTACTTGGTCCCCCGAACGGAACCAGCCCTCGACAAACGCCTCCGCCGTGGCATCGGGCTTGTTCCAGTAGCCAGCCAGCAATTGGGGGGATCGATACTGGATTTCCCCTGGCTCACCTGGGGAGGCGACTCTGCCGTCCGAGGTAACGACGCGGGCTTCCACGAAGAAGACGGGGCGGCCGCAGGACGCTGGACGGGTTTCGTGTTCCTCGGGGCGAAGTACGGTGCACAGCGGGCCGAGCTCCGACTGGCCGAAGCAGTTGTAGAAACCAATCTTCGGGTACCAGGAACGCAACCGCTGAAGCACCGTTACGGGCATGATGGAGGCCCCGTACTGTGCTTTGGTCAGCGAGGACAAGTCCCGTGTTTCCAAATCCGGGTGGTTGCTCAGTGGCACCCAGACCGTGGGTGCCAAGAAAAGTGAGCCGATGCGTTCCTCTTCGACGAGCTTTAGAATCTTGCCGACGTCGGGACGGGCGATCAATCGGATGGTGGCCCCGAGCGAAAGGTAAGGCAGCATGAAAACATGCATGGCGGCCGAGTGGTACAGCGGCATTGCGACGAGTGGCCGGTCATCGGCGGTGAGGTCCAGCGCGATGATGGACGAGATGTATTCCGCAAGCAACGCCGTGTGGGTCATCATCGCACCCTTGGGTGCGGAGGTGGTGCCAGAGGTATAGAGCAGCTGGAGGAGATCGTTCTCGCCCATGGAGACCTCAACCGGGACCATGTCGACGTCGTCGTCCAGGGCGGTTTCCAAGAGGGAAGGTTCGTTTGAGCCGGTTCCGGGGAACATGGGCCACACCTGCTCGAGCGCCGGGGCCCTGTTGGAGGATCGCAACTCGTCCACGAGCGGCAACAGCTCGGGATCAGCCACCAAAACGCTGGCGCCCGAGTCGTTGAGCAGGTAGCTGAGCTCATCCCCCTTCAGGGCGAAATTCACGGGCACGTGGACCAGTCCGGTCTTGGCGCACGCAAGGTAGAGAAGAAGGTAGGCGTCGGAGTTCGCGCCGTAGGCGGCAACACGGGCACCTTTCGAAAGTCCAAGGTCCAAGAGGCGGCGCGCAACTCGGTCAACGCCCCTTTCGAGCTGGGCGTAGGTCCATCGGCGGTCCTCGAACAGCACGGCATCGGTTGCCCAGTTACGTGAGACGGTCCGGCGCAAGAGCGCTCCGACCGTGTCGGCGTGGCCCGCAATGGGCGCGTCAATGATTGGGGCGTCAGGCTCCGAAGCTGATTCGTTCATGGTGTAAATGTTCCTTTCGTCAATGCGATGGACCGCGGCCAAGAAACTTTCGATTTCGGGTGCACAGTTTTCCTGAACAATCTGTTCCCTTCAACCTGCCACATCCAACCCACAAATCAAGGCAACACTTGCTATGGACCCAGATCCAGCTCCTTCATGTCCGGATGCCGCGGCAGGCAGCCACGTCCGACGCATGGCATTGATCAACAGGATTCAACGCTCACACCTCTTTCCAAGGGCGCCGAGGCTCATGTTTAAATTGCGGGTGTTGATGCTGGCTGTTTTAGGCGCGGGCGAGGATCTCCCCGTTGGGCATGGTGAACCAGCCATCGGCCGTCTCGCCCCAGTGACGCCACGCGGCTGAGAGCCGTTCCAAGGTTGCGGTGTCACCAAGCCCGTAGGCCACGGCCTGTTCCGCGAAGCCGGACTTCGTGACGCGTTCGGCCCAACCCCCGGCCAGCCAGGCCCTTTCCTCCGCGGTTGCGTACAGCCAGTTCGTACTTGAAGGCATGACATCGGTGAAACCGGCCTCCAAGGCCCAATGCACCAACCGACGCCCGGCGTCAGGTTCC
>JBBSQT010000190.1:0-4735 GCA_038243775.1 Actinomycetales bacterium
GGGGATCAATCGCTGCGGTGCTCCATAAACGCAATCACCGCAAGAACCCTGCGATGGTCCTCCGGGGTGTTGGCGAGGTCAAGCTTGGCCAAAATGCTGGCCACGTGCGTTTCAACGGTGCGGGCAGTCAGCCACAGGCGCTGGGCGATCCCGATGTTCGTCCGTCCTTCGGCCATGAGCGCCAACACCTCGCGCTCCCTCGGGGTGAGGGACTCCATGGCCTGGTTTTGGCGGGCGGCACCCATGATTTCAAGCACCAATTCGGGATCAAAGGCGCTGCCCCCGTCCCTGACCCGGCACAGGATGTCCAGGAATTCCGACAGGTCAAGAACCCTGTCCTTGAGCAGGTAGGCAAAGTGGCCGGCCGGAATGAGCCGTGCGCTTTGCCTGGTTTCCAGCCGTTGGGACAGCAAAACAATGCCCAGCTGCGGGAACTCGGCACGCAGCGCAAGTGCCGCCCGCGCGCCGTCGTCCGTATTGTCTGGAGGCATCCGCACGTCGAAGATGACCAGTTCCGGGTGCAGTGCCCGGGTATGCTCAAGCGCCGCCGTGGCGTCCGCGACGGCTGCCAGCACCTCGTGGCCGGCGGCTTCCAGCAGCCCCGACAGGCCCTGGCGGAACAAAGCGGAGTCTTCGGCAATGATCAACCGCATGGCAGGAGTGCCTCAAGAGTGGTTCCGTGGCCCTCCGGGCTGGTCAGGCGCAGCTCGCCGCCGAGTGCGTTGACCCTGTCGGTGAGCCCGGCCAGGCCGCCGCCTTCGGCGCACCGTGCCCCGCCGCGTCCGTCGTCGCTGATCAGCAGTGAAATCGATGCGCCCCGCTGCTTCAGGACGATGCTGATGCGTTGCGCCTGCGCATGCCTGGTCGCGTTGTGGACAGCCTCGGACGCCACGAAATACGCTGTGGCGACAACAATTTCAGGCACTTCCGGCAGCGGTTCCGCAATGTGCAGGGTGAGCGGGGTGGGTGAGCGCCCGCTGAGCTGGCGCAGCGCCGCGGGCAGCCCGTCATCCAGGGCGCTGGGGCGCACCCCGTGGGCTAGCTGGCGCAATTCGGCCACGGCCGTGCCAAGCTCCGTCACCGACGCGTCGAGCTGATCGTGGAGTTCCTTGCTGTGCAGCGGCAGCTGGTGCTGAATGAGCCGCAACCCCATGCCCAGGGCAATCAACCGCTGCTGTGCGCCGTCGTGCAAATCACGTTCGAGCCTGCGCGATTCCTCGTGCGCTGCCACCAGCAGGCGGCTCCGGCTGGCATCCACGTCTGCCAGCGCCGCGGCAAGTTCGAGCTGTTGGCGGCCCATCTCCACCATTGGGGACAGCGCCTTCAGGACGGCTGCGTTGAAGGTTTGGCCGCCCTGCCTGTTGGCCTCCGCGCCCGGGACGATCACCCCGGCAACCCTGGCCATCAACGTGACGGGGATGCCGCCACTTCCATCCACCGGACTGCCGTGCACGTCCACAAAAGTGTTCTCGGCCAAACCTGCGTAGCCCACCCGCAGCGCGGTGTCGCCGGTGGCGGTGCGAAGCACGGATTCCAGTTCCGCGGGCCGTGCTGCGTTGGCAAAAACCCGTGTGTGAAGGCCTGTGAGGGCATCGAGAATGCGTTCGTGTTCCGCGTAGAGAATTCGTCCGATGCGTCGGCGAAGGCGCGGCCCCTGACCTGCCACCAACAACGTCCCGACGGCGGCTGCGGATACTGTCAGGACGGCGGCTGGCGCGGATTCAACGCCCGGCCACCGTATGAGCAGCACCGTCCACACCATGACAAGTGCCAGCAGGGCGATGCTGCTCGCCAGCGAAACCAGAACGTGCCCGGCGTCGAGCAGGGCGGGGCGCAGAAGGGCCAGGCCCAGAACACAGGGGATGAAGATGTTCATCGCGGCCAGGCCCAGAATCACGACGGAGGGATCGCGGAAACTGAGGTAGCCAATCCAGCACAGCAGCAGCGTTCCCGGCACGCTGGCGCCTGCCACTGCCAGCCACCGGATTTGATTCTTCACGGTGGCATCGGCGCGCTTGAAGCGTCTGACGACGTTGACAAAGCTGAAGACCAGCAACAGGAGGAACAGCGGCAGCAGCAGGACCGCGGCCACGTCCGCGCCAACCACTGGACCCAGGCCGCGGTGTTTTTCCTGAAATTCGTTGGCATACGTTGAGGCGCTCAAGGCAACCAGAATGGCAAACACGGCTGCCGTTGCCAACAAGCTGCCGGCTATTCGTCCAGCACCGCGGCTTTCGAACCGGCCGGAGGGGAAAATGAGGAGCATGAGGGCCCAGGGCAGGTAGAGCAGCATCCAGCTGCCCTGAATCAGGGATATGGCAAGGTTGCTGACGGGAAGGCCCGGATGCGCTTGGGCCGCCGCAAGATAAATGTCGCTGGCACCCACGGCGAGCATGAGCAGGCCGGCACCACTGAGCAATGCGCCCACCGAATGACGGGGGAGGCGGCGCGTGATGAGATGGCCAAAAACCAGGGCCGGGCTGGCCATGAGAATGGTCAGAAACAACCAAGACAGGGCAGATCGGCCAACGCCTGCGCCCACAGCCCAGGCCGCCACCGCCAGCGATCCGGCAGCGAGCGGAATGACCGCCAGCGACACCCAACGAGCCCATGCCATGGACTTAGTGTAAATCCGCCAGGCCCCCGGCGCCTCCGTGCTGGCACGGGCTATTTATCCCGTGCTGCCCACGATCCACAACCACGTCCCGCCGGCACATGATGGTGACTGTGGCGCACACCTCAGTCACCACGCACCTGAGAGGGAAGACAATGACACGATCCATCGAGTTGAAGCAGCCGCAGGCCGTGCGCACCATTCCACGGGACCTGCGCGGCTTTTGGCGGATTTTGACGGCTGTCGTGGTGACGGCCGGCCCGGCAAGCATCCTGCTGGTGCGGGCCATCATGCCCTACTGGACCTCGGATGCCCCGGCAACCTTGGTGGCCAGGTCCCTGGAGAACTCCGGAACCATGAACTTCATTCTGTGGTTGGGGCTGCTGGCCATGCCGGTATTGCTGGGAGGCGTTTTGGGGGCCGGCTATGTTGCCCGGCGGGGTGCGCCCGTCCTTGCAGCGGTGGGGGCGATCATGTGCTTTGTGGGGTGGTGCCAGGGAGGTGCCACCGTCAACACGGACTACCTTGTCACGCAGCTGGGCCACAGTGGCTTCGGCCAAGCTGAGATCGTCAGGATCAGTGACGCACTCCAAACCGGTGCCGTTGCCATGGTCGCCGGGCTCATCTGGCTGGCCGGGCACATCGTGGGAATGGTCCTGATCGGAATCGCGCTGGGACGTGCCGGCATCGTGAACTGGTGGGTGGCGATCGCCTTGATAATCTCGCAGCCGATTCATTTCATTGCGGCCGTCATCATCCCGAGCCGCCTGCTTGATGTGACCCTGGGGTGGGGGTTGACAACCCTGGCAAGTTTCATGGTCAGCCTGGCGATCCTGCGCATGAGCAACGACACTTGGGACCTGCCCCCGGTTGCGCGGGCTGTGGCGCACTGAGCCGGCCTTGACACCAGAGCCGGGTGCCGCCGTCGTTCTTCAATGGACGACGGCGGCACCCGGTTGCGTCGGCGGGGCAAGGCCCAGGGGCCGTGAGCGGCGGGGCCGGGCTCAGGGCTCGCCGCGGAGCTTGTCCATGTCGCGGCGGTCCTTCTTGGTGGGCCGGCCGGTGCCGCGGTCGCGCTGCGGCAGTCCCAGCGCGGGCAGGACGGGGCGCGGGGGAGTGTGGTCGGTGAAGCAGTGCGATGCGGCTTCGGGGCCCACGCGCTTGTTGATGAGCGCCCGAACCTCCAGGATCCTGTCGTAACCGGGCTGGCGGACGCGGATGGTGTCGCCGGGGACCACGGTGTGGGCGGCCTTGGCGTTGACGTCGTTGAGTTTCACGTGGCCGGCGCGGCAGGCGGCCGTGGCCATGGACCGGGTTTTGTAGGCGCGGATGGACCAGAGCCAGGCGTCAATGCGCACCGACGCCGGTGCATTCTTGGGGATGCTCATAGTGGATCCGAGTCTAGCCCGTGGCCCGTCGCAACCGAACAGCCGGACTCGGGGCTGAAACGAAAATCGAATGTACAGTTAATCCCCATGTTCGCCGAAAACATGGGGATTAACTGTACATTCGATTCGGGATGGGTGCAGGAGCGGCGGCATTTGTGGGCGTGCCGGCGGATGGGAGAAGCAGCGGGCGTGGCCGGGTCAGTCCTGGTTGGAGAACGCGGCGTCGAAGGACAGTGCGGACGGGGCGAAGTCGAACTTCTTCAACGCGGCGAGGGCTTCGGGTGCGCCCTGGAGGCGGTCCATGCCCGCGTCTTCCCACTCGATGGAGACGGGGCCGTCGTAGCCGATCGCGGTCAGTGCCCGGAAGGACGATTCCCACGGCACATCTCCCCGTCCGGCGGAGACGAAGTCCCAGCCGCGGCGCGGATCGCCCCACGGCAGGTGTGATCCCATGACGGTGTTGCGGCCGGTGGGGCGCAGCTTCGTGTCCTTGCAATCCACGTGGTAGATCCGGTCCTTGAAGTCCCAGATGAACGAGACCGGGTCGATCCCCTGCCACATGAAGTGGCTGGGGTCCCAGTTCAGCCCGAACGCCTCGCGGTGGTCGATGGCTTCCAGGGAGCGCACGGTGGTCCAGTAGTCATAGGCGATCTCGGAGGGGTGCACCTCGTGGGCGAAGCGCACACCGCATTCGTCAAAGACATCCAGGATGGGGTTCCAGCGGTCGGCGAAA
>JBBSQT010000191.1:0-4733 GCA_038243775.1 Actinomycetales bacterium
CGATGACCATCGACTGCAGGCCCAGGCACAGCCCCAGGGTGGGGATCTGGTTTTCGCGGGCGAACTTCAACGCACCGAGCTTGCCCTCGAGTCCGCGGATGCCGAAGCCTCCGGGAACACAGATGGCATCGACGTCGGACAAAGCCTTGAAGGCACCGGCTTCGGTGGCGCAGTCATCGGAGGGAACCCAGCGGATCTTGACCTTGGTGGCGTTGGCAAAACCGCCGGCGCGCAGGGCCTCGGTGACCGAAAGGTACGCATCGGGCAGGTCAATGTACTTGCCGACCAGGGCAATCTCAATGTGGTGTGCGGGGTTGTGCACCACCTCGAGGAGCTTGTCCCACTTGGTCCAGTCGACGTCCTTGAACGGCAGGTCCAGGGCGCGGATGATGTAGGAGTCCAGGCCCTGGGCGTGCAGGGTCTTGGGAATTTCATAGATGCTGGGGGCGTCGGGGCAGCCGATGACGGCCTCCACGTCCACGTCGCAGGCACGGCCGATCTTGGCGTGCATGGCATCCGGGAGGACCCGGTCCGAGCGCAGGATGATGGCGTCGGGCTGGATGCCCAATGACCGCAGGGCAGCAACGGAGTGCTGGGTGGGCTTGGTCTTCAGTTCCTGGGAAGGGCCGATGTAGGGGACCAGGGAAACATGGGCGAAGAAAACGTTGTTGCGGCCCACGTCCTGGCGCACCTGGCGTGCCGACTCCAGGAACGGCTGGGACTCAATGTCACCGACGGTGCCACCTATTTCGGTGATGATGACATCGGGGGCGTCGGCACCTTCGGAGGGCAGGCGCATGCGGCGCTTGATCTCGTCGGTGATGTGCGGGATGACCTGCACGGTGTCACCCAGGTATTCCCCGCGGCGTTCCTTGGCGATGACGGTGGAGTACACCTGGCCTGTGGTGACATTGGCCGAGCCTTCGAGGTTTTCATCGAGGAAACGCTCGTAGTGTCCTATGTCCAGGTCGGTTTCCGCGCCGTCGTCGGTGACGAAGACTTCTCCATGCTGGAAGGGATTCATTGTGCCCGGATCCACGTTAAGGTAGGGATCGAGCTTTTGCATTGTGACCGAGAGGCCGCGGGCCCGCAGGAGGTGACCGAGGCTGGAAGCCGTCAGTCCCTTGCCGAGCGAGGACGCGACTCCGCCGGTGACGAAGATATGTTTGGTCGTCTTGGACTGACCACTGAACCGGGAATTTGATCGTTGCACCACGGAATTCGAGCCTATCATCTAATGAGCCAATAATCAGTCGGGAAGGGGCCGCCAATTGCTTTTGGCCCCCACAAATTTACTGAACCGGGCGTGCTGCCTGTGCCAGCAATTCCTTGGCATGTGCCTGCGCAGTCGCTGAATCCTCCTGCCCTGCCAGCATACGGGCCAGTTCCACAACCCGCTCCTCGTAGCTCAGGATCTTTACATTGCTGGTGGTGATGCCGGTTGAGTTTTTGCTCACAGAGTTCTTCGTCACCAGCACGTGCTGGTCCGCGAAAGCGGCCACCTGGGGCAGGTGCGTCACCACCAAAACCTGGACGTGTTGGGCCAGCATGGCCAGCCTGCGGCCAATTTCCACCGCTGCCTTGCCGCCCACCCCGGAGTCCACCTCGTCAAAGACAAAGGTGGGCACCGGATCCACCGCCGCAAGCACCACTTCCAGGGCCAGCATGACGCGGGAGAGCTCGCCGCCGGAGGCACCCTTGCCCAGGGGGCGCGGCAGGGCACCTGCGTGGGGTGCCAGCAGGAAGGCGATGTCGTCTTCACCATGGATGCTGCGCTCGGCGCGGGAAAGCTCAATGACGAGCGTGGCATCCGGCATGGCCAGCGCCTTCAACTCGGCACTGACGGCCTTGGACAGCTTCTCGGCTGCCTTGCGGCGCAGCACGGTGACCTCCCCCGCCAGCACGTCCAGCTCGGCCAGTGCGGCCACTTCGGCCGCTTCCAGGGTTTCAATCCGGCCCGAGTCGTCGCTGAGTTCGGTCAGGCGCACGCGCGCCGCATCCGCCCAGACGATGACTTCGTCAATGCTTGGTGCGTACTTGCGCACCAGCACGGCCAGTTCCCCGCGCCGGTCCTCGACCTCGGACAGCCGTCCGGGCCCTTCCGAGTCCAGGGACGTGGCATAGCTGGCCAGGTCCCGGGCAATGTCCGCCAGCAGGTACCCCACTTCGGAGAGCCGCTTGGCGGTCTGCCCCAGCTCCTCGTCGGCGTCGGCGACGGTTTCCACCAGCCGCTTGGCGGCGTCCACCAGGGCGCCCGCATCCACGCCGTCGCCGTAGTCCGCCGCGCTCAGTGCCTCGTGCGCGCCGAGCGTGGCCTTGCGCAGCTCCTCCACATTGCCCAGCTTCACCGCCTGGGCCTTCAGCAGCTCATCCTCGGCGGGGAGGGGCTCGACCGCGTCAATCTCGGCCAGTGCCGTGGTCAGCGACTCCGCTTCGCGCAGCCGTTCCCGGCTGGCCGAACGCAGTTCCGCCAGCTCCGCCTGCACACCACGCCATTTCTCAAACACCTCACGATAGTTGCGGGCCTTCGCAGCGAAGCCCTTGTGGGCCTCGGCCGCATACTTGTCCAGCGCAACGCGCTGCGCGGACGGGTTTTTCAACCGGATCTGGTCCGATTGCCCGTGCACGGCCACGAGGGCCTCGCCCAGCTCGTTCAGCACGCCGATGGGGGCGCTGCGGCCGCCCACATGGGCACGGCTGCGGCCGTCGGCGTTCACGGTGCGGGCCAGGATCAGCTGCGCACCGCCGTCGTACTCGTCAATCTCGGCACCGGCTTCCAGTGCGCGGAGCAGGGCCGGATGGCCGGCGGGCAGGGTCAGGGTGGCTTCGGCGGAGGCCGACTTGGCCCCGTTGCGCACCGCGCCCGCGTCTGCCCGGTTGCCCAGCAGAAGTCCGACGGCGGTCACCACCATGGTCTTTCCGGCGCCGGTT
Source organism: Actinomycetales bacterium (assembly GCA_038243775.1). Lineage (GTDB taxonomy): Bacteria > Actinomycetota > Actinomycetes > Actinomycetales > Micrococcaceae > Specibacter. The sequence continues at coordinate 2,932 of JBBSQT010000191.1, forward strand.
TCGCCGCTGACAACGCTCAGGCCCGGGCCCAGCTGGAGGGTGGATTCGGAGATGACGCCCAGGTCCCGGATGCGAATTTCTTCGATCATGCCCTTCCCTCCCCGTAAAAGGAGGTGGTGCCGGAATAGGCGCCGCCCTGTGGCGGGATTCTCAGGTCCGGCAGTTCCGGGACGGGGCTGGACGGCGGGCCGCCCAGCGCGTTCTTGGGTTTGGGCGACTTGATGATGGGCAGCTGCGTGGTGGTCGGCATGGTTTCTTCCACGGTGGGCCCGCGCCAGCCCTGGACGGGCAGCTCGAACTTGCGCACCAGGCGCTCGGAAAACGTTGACTGCTGGGTGCGCGCCAATTTCACGGGTTTCGTTGAGCGGGTGACTTCAATCCTGGCCCCCGGCAGCAGGTCGACCGTGCGGCGGCCATCGCACCAAATGACGCCATAGGCGCCGTTGCGGGTGAGCACCTCCACCGCCAGCGTGGACGACGGGGACACCACCAGGGGCTTGGCGAACAGGGCGTGGGCGCTGATGGGCACCATCAGCAGGGCCTCGACGCCGGGCCACACCACGGGGCCGCCGGCGGAAAACGCGTAGGCGGTGGACCCGGTGGGCGTGGCCATGACGACGCCGTCGCAGCCGAAGGAAGTCAGCGGACGCCCGTCCACCTCCGTGACGACCTCGATCATGCGTTCGCGGTTGCCCTTTTCCAGGGCGACCTCGTTCAACGCCCAGGTGTGGGCAACAACCTTTCCCGCCACCCTGACAACCACGTCAAGGCACATGCGTTCCTCCACGGAGTATTTGCGCTGCACCACGGCGGCCACGGTTTGGATCAGGTCCTCGCGTTCGCTTTCCGCCAGGAAGCCGACATGGCCCAGGTTCACCCCGAGCAGGGGGACGTCGTAGTCGCGCACAATCTCAGCAGCACGCAAGATGGTGCCGTCCCCGCCGAGCACCATGACCAGTTCAATGTCGGAGAGGGTGACGTCGCGGTCAAGGATTTCCATCTTGACCCCGGAAACACCCAAATAGTCCGTCAGGTCCGCCAGTTCCTCGGCGTACATGACGGGGACGATGTTGTTGGCGTGGAGCTCAACGCACGCTTCCAGGGCAGCGAGCATCGACTCTTCGCGACCCGTGTGAGCCAGAATCAAAACGCGCCGTGTCATGTGTGTGTTCCTTAAGTTTGCGGCCAGAGCGTGGCCAGCAGTGTCTGAACTGCCAGCTCCTGTTCTTCGATCTTAGGCGCAGGGTCCGACACAACGCGTTCGGCCAGCAGAAAATACTCAACATTGCCGTCCTGGCCGGGCAGCAAACTTGTGCCAAGCCCCTGCAGGGCCAGCCCGTTGGCGACCGCAGACTGGGCAACCAGGGCGACGGCCCGGCGTCGTTCATTCCCGCTGCCGACGACGCCGGTGCGGGCCAGCCGGTCCTTGCCCACCTCGAATTGCGGCTTCACCATGAGCAGCAGTTCCCCGCCGGCCTTGGTGGAGCGGACCAGGGGCGCCATGACCAGGGTGAGGGAGATGAAGGAGAGGTCGCAGACGGTGAGGTCCACGGCCCCGCCAATGTCCTCCGGGTTCATGTACCTGATGTTCAGGCCCTCATGGACGCCCACGCGCGGGTCGCGGCGCAGTGATTCGACGAGCTGGCCGTGCCCCACATCGACGGCTGCCACGCGTGCCGCGCCGTTGCGCAGCAGCACGTCGGTGAAGCCGCCCGTGGAGGCGCCGGCGTCCAGGCAGCGCTTGCCTGCGACGCTGACCTGCGGGAAATGTGCCAGCGCCCCGGCGAGCTTGTGCCCTGCCC
>JBBSQT010000192.1:0-4675 GCA_038243775.1 Actinomycetales bacterium
CAGGGGTGGCCGGGGGTGCAGCAGGGCAGCGAACTTGGCAGCACCGCGCACGAACTGGGTAGGGGGCAGGTTCGTGGAGACGCTGTCCTCAAGGTGGCGGACCACGGAGCCGTTGTCGGCGCGGGCCACGTAGCGGGCCACAAGTGCGCCCTGGTCCGAAAGTCGGCGCCATTTGCTGCCCTGCGAGGCGGTGCCCACCTTGGTGGTGCCGTCGGCAAAAGTTGCGATGTAGAGCCAGTGCTGCTGGTTTAGGTAAAGCTTCAGGCCGGGCGGGGCAATGCCACTGCGGTGGAAGTCGTGCATGTAACGCATCTCGTCCCGGGCAAAACAACACCCGCATTGGAAGCCCCGCTCGGCGGGCTGGTCCGTCGGGCAGGGGTGGTGCACGGACCCGCCCGGGCCCTGGACACTGACGTAGCCCAGGCAGAACCGGGCGGGCACGCCTGCCCCGGATAGAACCTTGAACCTCAACCACGATCCTGCCAAGAGCGGCAGGGCCACATCCCCGGCGTCGGACGTCAGGGAAAGTGCCGGACCGGACTCCTGCCAGGAAATGCCGCGGACCAGCGCAGCAGCCTTGGTCTCGACAGGCTCGACCCGCGGGTCAGGCTCGAACGGCGGCTGCGCTGGCACGCTCACGGAAGGTGTCAGACTGCCGGCTGGACGCCGTACGCCACGGCCAGCTTCATGATCTTCTCGGCACGGCCAAGGCGCGGCAGGTCCGACCCGTCGCGGATCACGCCGCCGCGGGCGTCGAAGTCGTTCATGAAGTCGGTGGCCCAGGCGACGTCCGTGGGCGTGGGGCTGATGACTTCATTGATGATGGTGGTCTGGTCGATGGCCAGGCAAAGCTTTCCGGTCATGCCCATGGAGACCGTGATGGCCGACTGTTCGCGCAAAATCGGGTGGTTGGTGCCAACGGTGGGTCCGTCGATGGGGCCGGGCAGGTTCCCGACACGGCTGGCGACGACAAGTTTGGCGCGCGGGTAGGCCATGGCTTCGCGGTCTGCGGACATGCCGGTGTCGCGGCGGAAGTCGCCGGAGCCGAAGGCCAGGCGGAAGGCACCGTCGGCGCGGGCGATGTTGTTGGCTTCCTCGATGCCCAGGGCCGACTCGACCAGGGCCAGCACGCGGGTCTTGCCGTCGAGGCGGTGGTAGGTTTCCTTGACCTGCTCGGCATGCTCGGTCTTGGCAAGCATGACGCCCAGCAGGCCGGGAACGTTGCGCAGGCCCGCGACGTCGTCAGCCCAGAACTTGGAGTGGACATCGTTGATGCGCACCCAGGCGTGGCCGCCGTTGCGCAGCCAGTTCACGACGTCGTCGCGGGCCGCGTCCTTCTTTTTCGGGTCGACAGCATCCTCGATGTCCAGCACGACGGCGTCGGCGCGGGAGTTTGCGGACTCGTCAAAGATCTCCGGGCGCGTTGCGGGAACGAGCAACCAGGAACGGGCGATCTCGGCGGGGATGTTGCGGGTGCGGACAGGTGCGGGAACGGCTTCATTGCTAACGGTGCTAGACATACCCCTAGCGTATATCGCAAAGCCAAACGATTCTGTGTGCCACCCTACAAAGCATTGCGAACAACACTGGCGGAATGCACCAGCAACCTGCTCCGGGGCGGTATGATGCCGGTCACAAAGCCTCCGCCAGGGACTCAATGCCTGGGTCCGTGGAGGTCAGCTGGGCGTATGGGCCGGACCCGTCAATCCGCCGCACCCGTCCCCTATGCCGGTGTCACCCTGGTCCGGCGGTGTACACACACAGGCGGGAAAGCCGCGGGGCACCCTGCTGCTGCATTGTTCAAGGGTTCCAGAGTGGCAGGCTGGCCGGTTCTCAGCCGTCTGGGGTTGTCATGGTGCGAAGGTCCAGTTGGCGCAGCACCCGGTCCACGACCTCAGGATCGACGTTGTCTTCGCTGCGTGCGCTAAGGACTTCCGTGCGGGCGGCGTCGAGGGCAATGGTCTGGACCATGATGGCCAGCTCCCGGCCGCGGCGGCGGCGTGCATCCATGCCGTCATCTTTGAGGATGCCGTCAAGGAGGTCCGAGTGCAGCCGCGCCATCCTTGCCTTCACGGCCGCCACTTTTTCCGGCGGGAGGGAACGGATCAGCTCGTGGTCACGCAAGGCGGCCACGGCGGCTCCCTGGGCGCGCAGGGCCAGCATCTTGGCCCCCTCCCGTTCCTCGGCGCCGTCGTCCGTCGCCTTGAGGACCCGCATGAGCCACGGCAGGGTCAGGCCCGGCAGCACCAGTGTGGTCAGCAGGACGGCGGACGCCACCACAATGAGCTCGTTCCGGTGGGGAAAGCCGGCACCGTTGGGCAGCGTCACCGGCAGCGCGAGGGCCAAGGCCAGGGTTGCCAGCCCGCGCATGCCGCACCAGGTGAGGATCACGACGTCTTTGAGGCTGGTGGGCGGCAGGTCGCCGTCGTTCTTCCTGGACAGCAGGGCCAGCAGGGCAAACCACAGGAAGCGGACCGTGATGACCAGGACGCTGATGCCAATGGCCACGGGAAGCATGCCCCAAATGGCCGGCCCTTCCAGTCGGACCACCTCCCGGACTTCCAGTCCCACCAGACCAAACGCCAGGCCGGTGACCAGCAATTCCACCACATCCCAGAACGCGGCGCGGGTGACTCGTTCGGTGGCGTCCTCCGCGCGGGCATGCCGCCCGATTTCCAAGGCGGTGACGACAACGGCGATGACGCCCGAGGCCTGCACCTCCTCGGCCAGGATGTACGCGGCGAAGGGAACTACCAGTGTCACCGCGCTGCGGGCCACGGAGGAGGTGATGAGTTTGCTGATGACGCGCGTCAGCCAGCCCATGAGGATTCCGACGGCGATGGCGATGATGGCGCCGAGCAGGAACCTGCCCACCACTTCCAGGCCGAAGGGCTGCCCCTCCATGGCACTGGCCACGGCCGCCTGGAAGATGACGATGGCCGCGGCGTCGTTGAACAAGCCTTCGCTCTGCAAAACCGTGCTGAGACGGCGCGTCATGTGCACACGTCCGGCGATGGATTCAACGGCCACCGGATCCGGCGGGGCACACATGGCCCCGAGGGCGAGGGCCGCGGGAATGCCGATACTGGGAATGAGCAGCCACGCCGCCCCGGACACTGCGGCAGTGGAGACCGCCACGAGCGCGACGGCAAGGAGAACGATGGTGCGCCACCTGATCCGGAACACGGCCCATGAGCTCTTTTGCGCGGTGGCAAACAGGAGCGGCGGCAGGAACAGCGGCAGGATCAGTTCCGGCTCGATCCGCAGGTCCGGGAATCCCGGGATGAAGGTGAACGCAGCCGCCATGATCAGCATCAGGACTGGATAGGGCAGCTTGAGCCGGTCCCCCAGACCAGCGGCAACCACGGTGGCAAAAAAGAGGCCGACGATCAGTATGAGCTGTTCCACACCAACTACTTTACGTGGTCAGGGCCTCGTCAATGGGCACCTGGCCATCGCTGAATTCGATGGTGTGCAGGATGGTTTCCGGGCGGTTCAAGGCTGCCGCAATCACGAGGGCCGTGTTGGCGCGGGAGGTGTTGCCTGACTCCCCCGCGGAGCGGCTCGCCGCCGGCGTGGGGTTGATCAGTCGCGTGGGTGCATCAAGGGTGAGCGCCCCAGGCCCCAAGATGGTCCAGGCCAGGGAGCTGGACCGCAGGTGCGCGTCGGCAGCGGCCTTCGCTTCCGCGTACGCGAAGAAGCTGTTCTCCGGCGGAACGCCGTGGTCCGGGCCGGCACCCAGGTAGGAGAGCATCAGGAAACGCTGCACATCGGCGGCCGCGGCGGCATCGATGGTGGCTATGGCGGCATCCCTGTCAACGGCGTAGGTGCGTTCCGGACTGCCACCGCCGGCACCGGCGGACCAGATGACGGCGTCATGGCCGGCTAAGAGTTCGGTGAGTTCGGCAGGCGAGGATGAGACGACGTCGTGCAGCACCGGGTGTGCACCCGTGGCTGCCACCTCGTCGATGTGGGCGGCGTTGCGGATCACCGCCGTAACGTCCCACCCGTCGGCTTTGAGCAGCGGGGCCAGGAGCAGGGCCACTTTTCCATGACCGCCAACAATTACTACCTTCTGCATTGCTTCTCCTTCACCGTAACCGACTATTGGAGGCAGCCTACTCCACGAAACGTGGGATAGTGCCCGATCCGGTTTATGCGCCGCTTTGACGTTTTCGCGGGAGTTCAAACCGCCGCGAAACGTCAAAGTGGTGCGGGCTCCGCGCGGGCAACAAAAAACCCGCAGTTGCGGGCTTTTGGTGGCCTGCAACTGCGGGTTCCTGTTCGGTAGCGGCACCGAGACTCGATCTCGGGACCTCACGATTATGAGTCGTGCGCTCTAACCAACTGAGCTATGCCGCCATAAATGAAAATTGCTCGTGCCACCCCGGACAAACCGTCTTGACACGAGCTTTCTCATTTGCGAGCCCCCCACCGGAATCGATCCGGTGACCTCGTTCTTACCAAGAACGCGCTCTACCACTGAGCTAGGGGGGCAACGAGAAAATACTCTACCAGCGCTTTGGCCCGATGCGAAATCGATGAGGGTCCAATTTGTGGTGCCCGGGAAGGCCCGGTCCAAATTGACTCCTCCGAGACCGCCACGGCGAGCAAAATCCGCGCCAATGCAAGGAAAATGCGACCGCATCCAGCAGTGCATGACTTCAGTCACACG
>JBBSQT010000193.1:0-4664 GCA_038243775.1 Actinomycetales bacterium
CATGTGGCCGTCGGCGGAGCCCATGCGATTGTGTTTACGGCCGGCATTGGGGAGAACTCCGCCGCTTTCCGGGCCCAGGTCTCCGCCCGGTTGGGTGCCTTGGGCGTGAAGCTCGACGACGCAGCGAACCTCGTGCGCTCCGGTGAGCCCCGGGTGATCAGTGCGCCGGATTCGGCCATCCCCGTGCTGGTGGTTCCCACCGACGAAGAACGCGCAATCGCGGAGGCGACGGCCGCCGTCGTGCTCGGGGAGTAGGGCGGTTAAGTCCTGTGTCCCGCCCCGGATACGCAGCCGCCCATGTCAACCTCAAACCCGCGTTCTCACAACTGCTGTACAGCAAAGCGAAGGCGTCCCATGAGGGTTCCGGGTACACCGCTTGATTCATACTTGCCTGCCGCCGTGGCTGGCCAGAACGTCTTGGCAATGCTGAATTCCGGGCGGCTTCTTCGGCTGTCGAACGCTAGTTGAATTTCCTCCAGGGACCAGCAGCATCGGACGGAATCGGCTTGCGCTTGAAGGACATAGAGATGGCCAGAGACACTATTCCAACGACCAGAACAACACCACAGACACCAAGGAGGCCTATGTCACCTGGGGTTCCCGGGCAACCCAGTGAATTGCCAGACTCCGGGCATGTCCTCCATGGCCCAAGGTACACAAGAACAACGCCCGCAACTGATGCAATCATCAGAAGAATCCCCAAGGTCGCGGACACAGTCTTTCCGGAAGCTCTCATGCTTCATCTAAACACGGCGGCACCACCCTCTTCAGCCGCCCGTGGGCCGAACGGTATGCGGTACCGTTCCGGACCCACGGAACAAGGAGCCAAGGGACTGCTGAATGCGCTCTGAATTAAACTCGAAGCATGAGTACACCCGTCCGTTCCCGAACCACTTTTAAGTCTTCTGAAGTGAGCCGCTCCGCAGCCGAGGGCTTCGCGGCTGCAGCAGATCATCCTGTTGAGGTCACTGGGCATGGCGGCGAATCTCTGGTGCTCATGTCCGGGAGTGCGGATCGAGCGCGCACTGCCCTGCTGGAGTTGGCAGTGGAGCGCTCTTGAACGGCGACCAAGAATCTGAAGGTTGAGCGGCCAGCAAAGAAGTCCGGATACGAGATTCGTTTCGCCTCTGCCTAGGCACAACGTGGCTGGATGAACCTCTAGGCTTCGATCAGGGGTCCTTGGGCTGATGCCTGGGATTGCCTTGACGAAGTCCCCATTGGCGGTCACGACAAACGACTTTCACCTACGCGGTGAGAATGGCGGCGTGACCCGTAGTGGCTCCGCCCATGGGCGATGGCAGCACTAACCAACGCTCAAGGGCGATGCTCGCTTGTGGTTCTGCGTCGAGGGCCCGGCGGTCTATCTGGAGCAGGTCCATACCAAGCATCCGCATGAGACCAAATAGGGGCTTGGTGAGAGAAAAATATCCGACGCTATGGCTCGACCAGCCCGGCCAGCAATTCGGTGAGCAGCCACTCGGTGACGTCACGGGGCAGGGCCTCCACGAGTGCCAGCACCGGTGCCATGGCCGCGGGCAGCCCGCCGCCGTCTCCTGTGCCGCCCAAGCCCATGGCGCCCAGAACCTGGCGGGCCGTGGCTGAGTCCTTCGGCAGCTGTGCCTCGCCCACCAGCAGTGCGGCCATGGGTCCGTCGATGGCGCCGAGCACCTGCCGGGGATCGATTCCGGGCACGCCGCGCACGTCGTCGCCTGCCTGGCCCATCGCGTGTTGGAGCTCTGCCAGGCGCGATTCCGTGACGGGCGTGATGGTCAGGTGGGTCGTCCGGGGCAGGACGGAACCGTCAGGCTGGGTGAAGGCAGGCTGCAGCTGGGCTGTGAATCCGTAGTCCTTCAAGCGGTCCGCCCAGTGGTGCGGATCGATGCGGGAGCCGGCCGGGACGGCGTCGTCAATGGCCACGGCAAAGAGCGGGCCGGTGGGGTTTCCCACGACGCACAAACCCCCAATGCCCGCGACCGTCTCCAGGAGTGCGGCCGTGGAGCGCCGGCAGGATTCGGCCAGGCCCGCAAAGCCTGCCGTGCCCAGAAGTTTGATGATGGCCCAGGCTGCGGCCAGCGGGGCGGCGGACTTGGAGCCGAGCAGGGTCGGGTTCACCACGGGGTAGCCGGGCCACGCCGTCGTCGCAAAGTACTGCGAACGCTGCCGGTCCCGGCCGCGGGTCAGCAGCACCGAGACGCCCTTGGGGGCGTAGCCGTATTTGTGCAGATCGGCGGAAATGCTCGTCACACCGGGAACGCGCAGATCCCACGCGGGAAGCCCCGGCCAGAACGGCAGGACCAGCCCGCCGATGCAGGAGTCAACATGGCAGTCGATGCCCCGTGACTGCGCGGCGGCGGCGATCTCGGCGACCGGGTCCAGGACGGCGTGCGGATAGGAGGGGGCCGAGACGACGACCAGTGCAACGTCGGGACCCATCGCCTTGCTCATGGCGGCAGCATTGGCCCGGCCATCGGCGTCGACCGGGACCAGCTCAAGGGTGAGCCCGAAGTAGTGGGCGGCCTTGTGGAACGCGGCATGCACGGACGCGGGGGCCAGCAGCCGCGGGGTTCCCGGGCCGCGGAAGTTCTCCCGCGCCGTCTTGACCGACAGCAGGCAGCTTTCGGTCCCGCCGCTGGTGACGGTGCCGACAACCTCGGCGCCCGTCTCATCACCGCCCGCGGCATCCCCCGCATCCCCGGCCTCCGTGTCCCCGCCGAGTAGGGTGCGCATGAAAGCGATGACCTCCTGCTCCATGGCGGCGACCGACGTAAACGTTGTAGGGTCCAGGCCGTTGAGCGGTTGGACGGCGAGCATGGCCGCAGCCGCCAGCTCATCCACGGCGGCCAGCCCCGAATCGTAGACGTAGGAGAGGACGCCTCCGCCGTGGGTGGGGGCGTCGGCCGCCCGGAGTCTCGCCAGCTGCGCAAGAATGTCGTCGGGGTTGCCGGCAAACGTGGTCATGGGGTTCCTTTGCTGCGCGGCACCGCGGAAGTGGAGCCGGCGTCGATGTCCTGCCGGGTCAGCGGGTAGCGGCGGAAGACGAACAGGCTGGCGGCGATCAACAGGGCCGGAACCACGCTGAAGCTGATGATGATGCCGTTGATGGCGGCCGGTCCCTGCGTCACGGTTTCCCCGGCCACCGACTGGACGTAGCCGCTGGCGGCCAGCACCAGGGTCAGGACAGTGGCGCCCAAGGCCATGCCGGTGGTTTCACCCGCAGTCCAGACGCCGCCGAAGACCCCGGCGGAGCCTTCACCATGTGTTTTCGCGTCGTGTGAGATGACATCGGGGAGCATGGACATGGGCAGCGACTGCATGCCCGCATAGCCGGCCCCGGCAAGGGCCACCGGCAGGTAGATCCAGGGGCCGGGGGCCGCCATCATGCCAACAAGTGCCAGCGCAGCAACACCAAACATGATGCTGGAATAGCGAAAGGCCAGCTCCTTCCCGATCCGGGCCGCAACGATCCGCCACAGCGGGGCGAAGAGCAGCGCCGGTCCAATGAGGGCGACAAACAGGAACGTCACGGCAGACTCCGAGTGCAGCACCCACGTGGCCACGTACTGCGCACCGGCCAGCATGCCGCCGGTCGCCAGCCCCTGCAGCGCGAAGCAGAACAGGAGGGAACGGAAAGCGGGACTGCGCTTGAGGGCGGCCAGCCCGTCCTTGTAGCTGCTGGCAATGTTGCCGGTGACGGCCGGGCGGGGCTCCCCGCGCCGGGCCACCCGCGAGGACACCACCATGGCCAGACCAATCACGACGCCGGCAACCAGTGCCATGAGCAAATAGCCCAGGGCCTCATTCTCGCCACCGAGTGAGCGCAGTGCCGGGCCGCCCGCGCCGAACAGCAAGATGGCCACGGCGAGGACGGCGACGCGTACCGAGAGCAGGCGGGTGCGTTGGTCGTAACCGGGGGTCAGCTCCGCCGGCAGGGCAATGTAGGGGACCTGAAAGAGGCTGAACGCCGTGGCCGTGGCCATGAACGCGATGAGCACCCACACCCCGGCCGGCCCGGGACCCATGCCGGACGGGACGGCGAAGGTGAGCAGGAAGAACAGCGGCAGCAGCAGTCCGCCCAGGACCATGAAGCGGCGCCGGGAACCGGTGACCGCCAGCGAATGGTCGGAGCGGGCGCCAATGACCGGGTCAATGACCACGTCCCACACCTTGGCGGCAGTGACGAGAAGCCCGGCAGCAATGGCCGCAATGCCCAGGGTGTCCGTCATGTAGTAAATCAGCACAAGCCCCGGCAGGGTGGCGAATCCCCCCGTGCCAAGGGAGCCGATCGCATACCCTGCCACGGTCCGGCCCGGCAGCGGCTGTTCCAACATGCTCATGATGTGAAGTGTACGCAAAAGCCGCGACGGGCCGCGGCTGCTTTGAAGCGTGCAGTATTTTCAGCCCGGTCCGCGTCACGGCGTGCGGAACCCTGGCTTTGGTGAGTGCCGTGGCCGTGGTGCCCCTCGCCGCGCTGGTGCCCCTCGCCGCGCTGGTGCCCCTCGCCGCGCTGGTGCTGGTTCCGGTGTTGGTTCCGGTGTTCCGCAAGCCCGTGGCCTCCAGGCTGACCTCGGGACGCGTCAAGGGGCGGCGCCCTACTTCACGCAGGGAATGCTGCCTCCCTCAAGAGCTCCTGTCCAGTCCGAATACGTGGTTGTCGCAGGGGCTGC
>JBBSQT010000194.1:0-4656 GCA_038243775.1 Actinomycetales bacterium
ACTGGACCATGACCCTCACCAACGGCACCCCCTACTTCACCGCCCCCTACACCATCGACCACACCCAAACCCCACGCCGCAACAACTACCACCACGGCCTCACCCAAAACAACAACCAACAAAACAACGACTGACACAAAAGGCTGGTCCAGGGCACCCGGCGTGTCTTTCAGTATTCGGGACCAGAGTAACAAGGCAGGGATATCATGGGCAGCATCGTAGGCTTCGGCAACAGCGGTAAGCAGCTTTGGAGGGCAGCCGCATGAAAACGCAGGCACAGGCTATGGCCGGATTCCTCGCCGCCAGTATTCTCACTGTCTCATTGGCACTCACCGGCTGTGACATCACCCTGTCCCGGGTGGAGAACAGTCAGCGGCCTGTAACTACAGCGCCAGTGCAGACCCCCAGCGCAAGTGCCACGCCATCGCCGTTGGACGGCAGAAGCAAAGAAGACGTGGAAGGGAGCAATAAGCCACGGCCGGCCGACGAGAAGTGGAAGGTGTTCACCGACTCGCGCAAGACCCTGAGCTTCGAACTTCCCGACGACTGGACCGTCAAGGTTGTTCCGGAGAAGCGCAAAGATGCGCTCCGCCTGGAAGTCAGGATGCCGGAAGGCAAAGTGGTCGCCACCTTGAATACTCACATTGAAGGGCTTGGCGGCGCCTGTCAGCCTGAATCGGCGCGGACCTACACCGTGCTTGCCAGCATTCCCATGGACATTCCGTCCAACAACACGACTTCCGGTGCCGTGGAGCCACGGTTCGTTTACCGGCTCATCCAGGGCGACACCCACTATTACGCGTCCTACGGAATCACCGACCATTCAGCAGGCATTGACGGCACCGCGTGCCTGGTCTACAACACCGTGACGTCCAAGCAGCTGGGCATTTACATGTTCGGCGATGTCCTGCAGTTCACCAGCGACCCCGCCGGTTCGCCCGGCCTGCGCGCCTTCGCCACCGTCAACGACGCGCAGGCCTACATGCTCAGCAGCGAGTACCAGAACATCCAGAAAATGGTCACCTCGCTCAAAGCGCTCGGTTAACGGCCCGCCACTGATGCGCTGAGCTTGCTCGTGAGCCCCAGCAGAGTGCGCATTTCGTCGTCAGAAAGTGCAGTCTCCATTAGCTTAAGAATATTCTGGACGTGCGCGCGGCCAGCCGTTTTTTGCAGCTCGGCGCCCTGCTCGGTGAGCCCGATCAGCACCCCTCTCCGGTCACTCGCGGGCGTCCTGCGCTGAATCAGGCCGCGGGCTTCGAGCCTGTCGACCATGCGCGAAATACTTGGTTGCGTCAGCAGCACGTGTTCGTTGAGCTCGTTCAGCCGCAGCCAGCCCTCGGGGCAGCTTGAGAGGTGATACAAGATGTCGTATTCCCGGCTGCCCAGCTCCTTGAAATTCGGCTCCTTGTTCAACTCACGCATCATGGTCATCTGCGACCTCAGCAGCGACTCCCACGAATCCGTCGCCAGCCTGCGGTGTGCAGCCGCGGACATTTTAGTTCATCACCTTTGTGGAGTGTCCGACGTCGGCGCCCTCCTGGGCTGCCACGCGGCGGGCCTCGAAGGTGGGGCCTTCCGGGACGGATGCGGGCCGGTTGGCTGCGAATTCCTGGCGCAGGGTCGGCAGGACTTCGGCCCCAAAGAGATCCAGCTGTTCCAGAACGGTCTTCAGTGGCAGGCCCGCATGATCAACGAGGAACAGCTGGCGTTGGTAGTCGCCAAAGAAGTCGCGGAACGTCAGGGTCTTTTCAATGAGCTCGGCCGGGCTGCCCACCGTCAGTGGTGTCTGTGAGGTGAAGTCCTCCATGGAGGGTCCGTGCCCGTAGACAGGGGCATTGTCGAAGTAGGGCCGGAATTCGTTGACCGCGTCTTGGGAGTTCTTGCGGATGAAGAACTGCCCGCCCAGGCCGACAACGGCTTGTTCGGGAGTGCCGTGGCCGTAGTGTGCGTAGCGTTCACGGTAGAGCCCGATCAGCTGCTGGTAGTGCTCCTTGGGCCAGAAGATGTTGTTCGCGAAGAAGCCGTCACCGTAGTAGGCGGCAATTTCGGCAACCTGCGGAGTGCGGATGGCGCCGTGCCACACGAAGGGGGCAACGCCGTCGAGCGGGCGCGGCGTGGCGGTGAAACCGCGCAGGGGGGTGCGGAACTTGCCTTCCCAGTTCACCACTTCCTCATCCCACAGGCGGCGCAGCAAAGCGTAATTCTCCACAGTCAGCTCAACCGAGTCTTGGTTGCTCTTGCCGAACCAGGGATAGACGGCACCCATGTTGCCGCGGCCCAGCACCAGGTCCACGCGGCCGTCGGCCAGATGCTGCAAGGTGGCGAAGTCCTCGGCGATTTTCACGGGATCATTGGTGGTGATCAGCGTGGTCGAGGTGGAGAGAATAATCTTCTTGGTCTGTGCTGCGATGTAGCCCAGGATCGTCGTGGGGGAGCTGGGGTAGAACGGCGGGTTGTGGTGCTCGCCGGTGGCAAAGACGTCCATGCCGATGTCTTCAGCGTGCTTGGCAATCGTGGTGACGGCCTTGATGCGCTCGTGTTCCGTGGGGGTGCGCCCGGTGGTCGGATCGACGGTGATGTCGCCGACGCTGAAAATTCCGAATTGCATGGTCTGCTCCCTGACTCCCGGAACCACCGGAAGATATATGCGTTTGTATCTATCATAGCCCTCAACCAGCAAGGAGCCGAATATGTTCCTGGCAGTCGAACCGGCATTAGGATGCTCATCAAGGGCAGGTAAGGCAGGTCCCAAGATGCGTGGAGGCAAACTTTGGCTGCAAGGCAACGTGGGATGACCGGCGCCAGCCTGAGGCTCGCGCCCACGGCAACCGCCATCGTGGGTTTTCTGGTTCTGGTGGAGCTGACCAGTGGCATTCTGCAGGGCTATTACACCCCTCTGCTGACGGACATTGCCCGCCACCTCGGCATCCACGACGCCGACGTCAACTGGTTTGAGGCCGCCCAGCTTATGGTCAGCGCCCTGGTTGTTCCGGTCCTGGCCAAGCTGGGCGACATGATCGGCCACCGAAAAGTCCTGCTCATTTCCACCGCGCTGACGGCCGCCGCCTCCTGGGGCGTGGCCTTTGCGCCCACCTTCTGGTTCTTCCTGGCCACCTGGGCGCTCCAGGGCTTTTACGTTGTCTGGCTCCCGTTGGAAATTGCGCTGATCTACAGCCGCTCCCACCATAGACCGGACGGTGCCGCGCTGACGCGAAAATCGGCAGGCATCCTCGTCGCGGGACTGGAAGTCGGGGTGATCGTGGGCGCCCTCGCCGGCGGATTCATCGGCGGTGCCCTGCCCGACAAGCTCTGGCTGACCCTGATGATCCCGGCCATCGCCGTCACCCTCTGCTTCTTTGTGATCCTGTTCGGGGTGCCGGAATCCGAGAACCGCACCGGCGGCAAGCTCGATTTCATGGGCCTGACCCTGCTTTCCGCCGGCCTGCTGCTGATCACCGCCGGCCTGACATTCATGCGCATCAACGGCCCCGGCACCTGGTGGGCGTGGGCCGCCGTCGTGCTTGGCATTGCGGCACTGGTTCCGTTCACGCGCCACCAACTTGGCCACGAGGATCCGCTGATCGACATCCGCCTCCTGCGCCAGCCGAGCATGTGGCCCGTGCAGCTGACGGCGTTCCTGTTCGGCGTCTCGGTCCTCGGAGCCCAAGCCCCGCTGTCCACGTTCGCACGCACCGACCCCGCCGAGGTCGGCTACGGCCTCGGCGCCAGCGCCTCGGTGGTTTCGATCCTGATCGGTGTCTACGTCCTGGGCATGCTGGCCGGTGCCCTGCTGTACCCGGTCATCACCAGATGGACGACGCCGAGGATCACCTTGATGGGGGCTGCTTTCCTCGTTGCTTTGGGGTACCTCATGTTCCTGCCGTTCCACGACACCACGGCACAGGTCCTGACGAACATGGTGATCGCCGGCATGGGCAGTGGCGCCCTGGTGGCCGCGCTGCCCTCGGCTGCAGCAGCTGCGGCGCCGCTGACCCAAACGGGCATGGCGACGGGGCTGACCAACGCCACGAAGACCGTGGGCGGCGCGTTCGCGTCCTGTGTCTTTGGGATCGCGCTGGCAGGTCAGGCGCTTGGCTCGTTGACGGCAGGCACCGGGTCAACGGCCGCTCCGCTGGAGGGCTACATGCTGGTGTGGAGCATTTGCGGCGTCACGGCACTCGTTGCCGCAATCGCCCTGTACTTCGTGCCGAGGCTTGCCTTCAGCCCCACCCTGCCCACCGGTTAGCGCTCCACCGGCCGGCTCCACTGCCGCCAACTGCCGTGCCAAGGCCCTGCGGCCAAGGCCTTGCGACCAGGGCCCCCGTTGTTGCACCTCCTCCGCCGCGTCGGTCCTCTGGTGGGAATGGTCGGAGTCCTGCTTCTTATCGCATGGCCGGCATTCACGATCACAGTCCACATAGGGCTGCCGGTACCAATGCCCGGTGTCATGGGGTTCTTCAGTCCGGTCGCCACCGCCGAAGACTCGCGTCGGCAGACCGTCAACTTTGGTGTCGGAGTCGGAGCCCTGGTCCTTCTTGGAATTTATTGGCCCTTCAGGGTGCGCGGTCGGGGGTGGTCTCACGCGCACAACCACGGGAATCTCCCTGGCCGCCCTCGGCATCGCTGGCGCAAAATCGGTCGCCGCGGCATTCGGCG
>JBBSQT010000195.1:0-4637 GCA_038243775.1 Actinomycetales bacterium
ACCGCCGGTGCAGGCCTGGGCCTGGCCATCGTCAGGTCCATCGCCGAAGCCCATGGCGGCACTGTTTCGGTCTCCAGCACCCCGGGTGCGGGTGCCACCTTCACCCTGACGCTGCCCGTGCAGCTTCCCCACGGTGACCACAACGAGCACGATAATCCCGATGATCCCCATGCGTCCGACGAACCACCGGCCGCGGCCACCTCACGGCTTGAGCATGTACTGAATAAAACGAAAGAGCACCCATGAAACGCATCCTGATCGCTGAAGACGAAGCCCGCATTGCCACCTTTGTGCAAAAGGGGCTGAACGCAGAGGGCTTCGTCACCAAGGTGGTTACGGACGGACAATCGGCGTATGACGAAGCCCGTTCCTTCGTTCACGACCTGTTGATCTTGGATATCGGCCTTCCTGTCATGGACGGCCTCACGGTGCTGCACCGACTGCGCCAGGAGATGGTGGACATCCCTGTGCTGATCCTGTCCGCCCGCAGCAGCGTGGAGGACAAGGTGGCCGGCCTGGGCGGCGGTGCTGACGACTACTTGCAGAAGCCCTTCGCCTTTGAGGAACTGCTGGCACGGGTCAGGCTGCGCCTGCGCGGGCACATCCTGGAGGAGGCGACAGTGTTGACGGCAGGAAACATGAGCCTTGACCTGCGCACACGCAGGGCCTTGGTGGACGGCGTCGCCAAGGATCTCAGTGCCAGGGAATTCTCCCTGGCAGAGACCCTGTTCAGGCATCGGGACCAGGTATTGTCCCGCGAACAGCTGCTCTCCCAGGTGTGGGGCTTTGATTTTGACCCCGGCTCGAACATTGTGGACGTCTACATCAGATACCTGCGAAAGAAATTTGGGGCCGACCGCATTGAGACTGTCCGCGGCATGGGATACCGGCTGAAACTGGACTGATCGGCCGTTCATGAGAGTGCTCTCATGTTCGTCTCCTTTTTCTCTCATACGGGTGCGCAACAGTGGTGGTTAGGAAATCATCACTCGTTTAGGAGCCACCATGTTCAATCTCTGGATCGCACTTGCAGCCAATCTGGTCTGCATCAGCGTCTTGGTCTACGCCGTCTACTTCCCCCGCTACCAGCGCCGCGACCTGGCCATCGCCTATGTGTGCCTGAATGTGGGCATCATGCTGGTCACCATGCTTTTGTCCGGCAGCGGGGCCGGCGTAGGTCTGGGCTTGGGATTGTTTGGCGTGCTCTCCATCATCCGTTTGCGCTCGGATACCCTGACGCAGGGCGAAATCGGCTACTACTTCGCCGCCCTGGTGCTCGGGTTGATGAACGGCTTGCACCCGGACCCGGCTTGGCTCTCCCCGGTCCTCTCCGCATCCCTGGTGGCCGTGCTCTTCGTGGCCGACCATCCCCGGATCGCTCCCCGCACCCGCCGCCAGACCATCACCCTTGACCGCGCCTATGCCAATGAAATCGAACTGCGCGCGGCACTCGAGTCGCTGCTGGGCGGACCCGTCACCCGCATTGAACTCATGGAACTTGACGTTGTGCGCGACATGACTGTGGCCGACGTCCGCTACAAGGCTGCCTCTTCCGCAGCGGCGCCAGCCGGAATCGATACGTCGGCCGACTTCAGCCCCTCAACTGGATTCAGCGCGCCGTCGGGATTGACGACGGCGGACGTGGACGCCGCGCTGTCGGCTGCGGCAACGCAGGGGCTCCCCCCTGTCTCGGTGGCAGCTCCGCGCCATGCCGAGGCCCAGGCATGAATTGCGCCGAGGTCCTTCAGATCGGGGCGGCCGTGCGCCAGCCCATCAGCCTCGCCGAGGTGAACCAGGAGGCTGCCCTGCAGCGCCGCGTGGACAAGAAATTCCTGCTGACCAGCAGCCAGCTGGCGACATTGCTGGCAGCACTGGACGACGACTTTGCCGTGATGGACATCGCCGACCGGCGCATCTTCGGGTACAGCTCCACCTACTTCGACACACCGGACCTTGACCAGTTCCGGGCACACCGCCAGGGCCGGCGCCGCCGCTTCAAGGTTCGCACCCGCACCTACCTGGACTCCGGGCTTTGCATGTTCGAGGCCAAGTTGAAGGGCGTCCGCGGCGAGACGGACAAATACCGGATCCCCCATCCCTTGGGTGAGCGAACCGTCATGAACGACGCGGACAGGGCCTTTCTGGCCACCCTGCTGGACACCGAGTACGGGATCGCGATGCCCGAGCTCAACCCGGTCATGACCGTTGACTACAACCGCGGCACGCTGGTCAACCCGCACAGCCGCGAACGGCTAACCTGCGACGTGCAACTGCTGTGTCGTGACAAGGACCGGGAAGTGGCAGGACCTGACCTGGTGGTGGTTGAAACCAAGTCGGCCGACGGGCGCGGCGTGGCCGACAGGGTCCTGGCCGACATGGGCATTCGCGACCTGAGCATGAGCAAGTACTGTGTCGGCATCGCACTGCTGCACCCGCATCTTCCGGCCAACCGCTGGAACCGGGTGCTGCGCGAGCGTTTCGACTGGGACCGGGCACCGGCAGGCAGCAGGGTACAGGCTGGCTGGACGGACCAGGTTTCACTGGCCGCCTAACCCCGGCCCCCAAGGCAATCCGGCCTAAACCAGCTAGCCCAGGCGCAGCATCCTTTCCACGGCGGTCACCAATTCGGTGGCCGCCGCAGCCAATTTACCGGCGTCCACATCCGCGCCGAAGCTGAAGCGCAAGGCGGTCTGCGCAACGCTTCGCTCAACACCCATGGCGCTCAGCACGGGAGAGGGTTCGTCCGACCCCGCCGCGCACGCCGACCCAGACGAACATACAATTCCGCGCCGTTCCAACTCCAGCAGCACCGATTCGCCACTCGTGCCCGGGAAGACGAACGAGGCAACGTTCGGCAGCCGCCGCGTCCTGTGGCCCGTCAGCTCCGCACCGCGAACCTCGGCCAGTGTCCGCTCAATGAAGGTGTCCCGCAGAACAGTGACACGTTCGGCCGCAGCCAAGCGGCCCACTTCAGTCATCACCAACGCCGTGGCCAGGGCCACGGCGAACGCCACGTTTTCCGTCCCGGACCGCGCCCCGCGCTCCTGTCCACCGCCGTGGATGAGCGGCTCGAACCGGGTCCCGCCCTTGACATAGAGCAGCCCCACGCCCTTGGGTGCGCCGATCTTGTGCCCGGACAGGCTCAGGGCTGTGACGCCCAATTCCCGAACCTGCAACGGCAGCCAGCCCGCCGCCTGGACGGCGTCGCTGTGCAAAGGAACGCCCGCCGCCGCTGCCACGGCTGCCAAGGCGGGAATGTCCTGCACCGTTCCCACCTCGTTGTTGGCGTACATGATGGACGCCACGGCACCGCCGCCCGGTGCCAGCAGACCGGCAAACACGTCCGGGTCCACCACGCCAAAAGCATCCACAGGCACCTCAACCACCTCAAATCCGTGCACCCGGCGCAGGTAGTCCGCGGACTCAACCACTGCCGGATGTTCCACAGCACTGATGAGCACCCGGTTAAGGCCGGGGTCGGCGGCGCGGCGGGCCAGCGCGATGCCCTTCAGGGCGAGGTTGTCTGCCTCGGTGCCGCCGGAGGTGAAGGTGAGCTCTTCGGCATGGGCGCCCAACGCCGTCGCACATTGCTCTCGTGCAGCTGCCAAGGCCGCGGCGGCCGCCGCACCCAGTTCGTGGTGGCTTGAAGGATTGCCAAACTGGTTGGTCAAAAACGGGAACATGGCCTCGATGACCTCGCGCCGCACGGGCGTGGTCGCTGAAGCGTCGAGGTAGATCACTGCAGTTCCACCGCGATGTCCAGGCCCAGGTCAAGGGCTCGCACACTGTGGGTCAGGGCGCCCACGGAGATGATGTCAACGCCGGTGCGGGCAATGCCGGCAATCGTGGCAAGGTTCACGTTGCCGCTGGCCTCCACGAGCGCCCGGCCGCCCACCAGCGCCACGCCCTCAATGAGTTCTGCATTGCTGAAGTTGTCGAGCATGATGGTGTCCACGCCGGCCGCCAGCACGGGTTCGATCTGCTCGATCGAGTCCACCTCAACCTCGAAGTGCACTGTGTGGGGCAGCCGGGCCCTGACGCCTGCGAGCGCTGCCGTGAGTTTCGCATGGTCCCCGCCGGTCAGCACGGCCAGGTGGTTGTCCTTGGCGAGGACCGCGTCGGAGAGGGAGAAGCGGTGGTTGTGGCCGCCGCCGCAGCGCACCGCGTAACGTTCAAGGATGCGCAGCCCGGGAGTGGTCTTGCGGGTATCGGTGACGCGCGCCCTGGTGCCGTCGATGAGCTCGGCATACTCAGCGGTCTGCGTGGCGATGGCGCTCATGCGCTGCGTCAGGTTCAGCGCGATGCGCTCCGCAGTGAGCACTCCGCGCGCAAGGCCCGTCACTGACAGGAGACGGTCGCCGCCGGTGAAACGTGCCCCGTCAGCGACAAGCTGCACCACGTGCGCGTCAGGGTCCTGCATGACCATGGCGGCCCGGAACACCTCCCCTCCGGAGAAGATGCCGGCTTCGCGTGCCACAAGCCATGCGGTGGCTTGCGCGCTGGCCGGCAGCAGGACGTCCGAGGTCACGTCCCCGTAGGGCGCGTCCTCGGCGAACGCCCTGCGCAGGATCTCTTCGACGGCCGCGGCGGGCAACTGCGGCAGCGGTGCGTTGGCTGTCAAGGGTGTTTCCTTTACT
>JBBSQT010000196.1:0-4553 GCA_038243775.1 Actinomycetales bacterium
CACCCGCCGCACCAAGTAAGCGCAAGCAAATAGGCCGCAGCAAGTGTTCCTGGAAGCCTCGCTCCGCCAGTTTTGGCGGCGCTGACAAGGTTGAGGCGCCAAAGCTGCCGGATGGGTTCGGCCGGTCCCGGAATCCGTCCACGTGGATGCTGCCCTGGGTGTGAAACTGCAGCTGAGGCGGTTCCTGCTTTTGAGATGGCAGCTGATGCGATGATGCCGGTGGATTCATCGCAGCAGCTGCAGTTTAAGCACTCCGGTGGGCGCCGGTCCGTCGATTCCATCGATCCGTGGATTGTGGCGGCTCTGCGAATTTGATTCGTGAGGCGTGGCGGCACTCCCAGATCAGAGCCGCCGCAACTCACGCGTGAATGACGCGCAACTCACGGGTGGACGACTTTGGGCACGTACCGGTTTCGACCCGTGGATCGCACGTCAGTTATTGAACGAAAACCCCAAGGAATCGGTAAAATCGGTCTAATAACTCCCACGCCCATGAGCAATGAGCATTGTGGCGGGCGGGCAGGAAAAAGGTGGACGTCCAATGGACGCCCACCTTTTTCATGCCTTGAGCTTGCTGCCTACACCTTCTCGCCGCGCTTTTCGCGCAGGAAGGTCAGGCGGTCCGCCAGAATGGTCTCCAGCTCCGGCAAGGTGCGCCGTTCCAGAAGCATGTCCCAATGGGTGCGCACCGGCTTCTCGTTCGAGGTGTCGGGTGCTTCCCCATTGACCAGCAGGGCTTCCTTGCCGGTCTTGGACGTCCATGTTGCCGGAACATCGGCTTCGCTGGAGAACATTACGAAAACCTGCTCACCATCAGCGCAGCGGTATTCCACACGCTGGCGGGGAGCCGGCTCCACACCCGATTCGGTCTCCATACTCTGTGCGCCAAGGCGCATACCACGCAGACTGCGATCGCTCATGTCTTCTCCCTCAAGTTGTTCCCAGTTGTTTCAACGCACCACGGCCCGCAGTTGTTCCTGAGCGGTCTCCCCGGCCGGCTGCGGTGAAGCAAAAAATGTTGGCCGGGCAAAAAGCCACGCGGCCAAACACCCATTATACGTGTTTGGCCGCGTGGCTTTTCCTGGCCATGCCTGGACTATGCTTCCGGGCTGTGCCTAGGCACCCATGGCGGGCTCACCGGCGTCGTCCGCGTCGGCGGTGGTGGTCCCCAAAACGTTCCCAATGCCCTTCAAGGCATCCCCCACCTCGCTGGGAATGATCCACAGCTTGTTGGAGGTTCCCTGGGCAATCTTGGGCAGCGTCTGCAGGTATTGGTAGGCCAGCAGCTTCTGGGTGGGATTGCCCTTGTGGATGGCGTCGAAAACCTTTTGGATGGCCTGGGATTCACCGTCGGCACGCAGGATGGCTGCCTTGGCATCACCCTCGGCCTTCAGGATGGAGGACTGGCGTTCACCTTCGGCCGTCAAAATGGCCGACTGCTTGGTGCCCTCAGCGGTCAGAATCGCGGCGCGGCGGTCACGCTCTGCACGCATCTGCTTCTCCATGGAGTCCTGGATGGACAGGGGCGGGTCAATGGCCTTGAGCTCAACACGGCTGACGCGAATGCCCCAGCGGCCCGTGGCCTCATCAAGCACGCCACGAAGCTGTCCGTTGATCTGGTCACGCGAGGTGAGCGCCTCTTCAAGGTTCAAGCCGCCGACGACGTTACGCAACGTGGTGGTGGTCAGCTGCTCCACAGCCTGGATGTAGTTGGCAATCTCATACGTTGCCGCCCGCGGGTCGGTGACCTGGAAGTACACAACCGTGTCGATGGAGACCACAAGGTTGTCCTCGGTAATCACTGGCTGCGGGGGGAAGGAGACAACCTGCTCACGCAGATCCAACAACGGCAGCAACCGGTCCACGAATGGGATGAGGACCGTCAGGCCGGGGTTGAGTGTGCGCTGGTACTTGCCAAGGCGCTCAACAACACCGGCACGGGCCTGCGGAATGATCCGCACGGACCGAACAAGAACAATAACTACGAAAATCAACAGGACTAAAACAACAAATAGCCATACAACTGTGCCGGCTCCGTCTCCCATGAAATCCCCTCTTTTCTGTCTAGTCGCTTCTGTTAAGATTTGTTCAAAGCCATAAAAATGCGCCGCCGCGAGGCGGGTTGCCTGTGATCCGAAGTGGCAGGGCCAATTAGGCTGTGGTGGCGGCCGGTCCCGCGGACTTGTGCGCTGTGGGGCCAAGGACGATCGCTGTGGCACCGTCAATGGCGGCAACCTCCACCGACGAACCTACCGGAAGTTCGCTGCCACCGGAGATGCGGGCCGTCCAGATGTCGCCGCCGATCTTCACCAGGCCGCCACCCAACCCCACCGTTTCCAGAACCACCGCCTGGTGGCCGATGAGGCGGTCCACGTTGGAAAGCTGGTCAGCGGGTCCGCGGTGCAGGTGCGCCATTGCGAGGGGTCTGATCAGGACGGTTGTGGCCAGTGCCACGACACAGAAGATAACGATCTGCAGCCACAGTTCCGCGTGGAACAGGAAGCCCACCAGGGCCGCCAACGCTCCGACGGACATGAGAATGAAGTACAAGTTCAATGTCAGCATCTCGGCAACGGCCAGCAGCAGGAACACCGTCAGCCAGATGATCCAACCAAAGTCATTAATCCAGTCAAGCATTGCGTCCCCCTTAGAGACTTCAATATTGCGTATCTATGAGCCTACTACGTACGGCTGGGAAAATCCGGCTAAATTACGGCCTGCAGGGGCATTCGAAGCGGGTCCGATCCGACCTCGCGGCTCAGCCGTCCCAGAACCTCAACGCCCTCGCGCAGCACCTCGTCGCCATAGGAAAACGGCAGCCGCACATACCGCTCAAAAGCTCCGTCAAGTCCGAAGCGCGGGCCGGGCACCAGCCCCACTCCCTGGGCACGCGCGGCCAGTGCCAAGGCGGAACTGGAGACGGTTTCAGTGTTGATCCACAGACACAGGCCGCCGTCGGGAACCTGGACGTCCCATTGGGGCAGGTGCTCGCGCACCAGCGACAATGCGGTGTCGCGGCCGTGCCGGAGCTGGGCACTGCTGCTGGCCACCATGGCCGGCAGTTCCTGCAGCAGGGCCGTTGCCGCCAACTGCTCCAGGATCGGCGTGCCAAGGTCGACGGCGGGGCGGTGGCGCAGGATCTGGTCAAGGATGGGCCGGGGCCCGCGAATCCAGCCAACCCGCAGTCCGCCCCATGCGATCTTGCCCAGGGACCCCAACGTCAGGATGTTGGGGTTGAAGCTGGCCATGGGCGGCAGGGGGCCGCGGTCGATGTCCAGCAGCGCCGTGGTTTCATCCACCACCAGGGTTGTCCCCTCGCGGGCCGCCGCGGCCGCCAGATATTCACGCTCGTGAAGGGACATGCTCATGCCGGTGGGATTGTGGAAGTCCGGCATGAGGTAGGCCAGGCTCGGCGCGGCACGCCGGATTTGCAGCAGCGCCTCGGGCAGGTCCCAGCCACCGTTCTGTCGCACGGGGAAGGCCAGGACCCTGGCGCCGACCGAGGTGAACGTGTCCAGCGCGTGGGGATAGGTGGGCTGCTCCACGAGTATCCGTTCCCCGGGGGAGTACAGCGAACGCGTTACCAGGTTCAGCGCGTGTTGGGCGCCAATGGTGACCATGACCTGCTCTGCCGACGTGGGCAGGCCCCGATCCCGGTAGCTTTGCGCAATGGCCTCGCGCAGGTCCGGCAGCCCCACCAGATCAAAGCCGCTGTGGGAAAGGTAGTTGGGCAGTTCCGCCAGGGCACGGGCATAGGCGGACTGGATTCCCGGGTAGGCAGGCGCCGTAGCCTTGGTGAAATCCAGGGACAGCGCCGCGTGCAGGGTGTGTTGGCCGCGTTCCCGCCCGGGCAGTCGCAGGGTGCTTCCTGAACCTCGAACACTTTCCAGAAACCCGTCGTCGCGCAGCTTCGAATACGCCGCCGCAACCGTGGTCCGGCTCAGGTTCAACGCCTGGCTGAGTTCCCGTTCGGCAGGCAGTTTGGCGCCGCTGGCGAGCCGGCCGTCCAGGAGCAGGACCCGGATGCGCTCGGCCAACGCCCTGTAGGCCGGGGCGTCGCTGCGCCATTCACCGAGCTCGCGGACCAGCCGTCTTCCCGTGACAAAGGAGTTCATGGGGCCACATTAGTGGAATTGGCTCTATCGCGTAAGTCCAGTTTGCCTAGACTTGAACACATGCCCTTGTTCCTCACCACCCAAAGAATGCCTGTACGGCTGCTCCGGCTCTTTCTGGGCCTGGCCCTGTACGGCATCGCCATCGCCTTGATGATCCGTGGAAACATCGGCGCCTCACCGTGGGACGTTTTTGCCCAGGGGCTGTCCCGAACCACGGGCATCTCTTTTGGCCTGTGCACCATCATCATCAGCGGCGTGGTGCTGCTGTTGTGGATCCCGCTGAAGCAGTGGCCCGGGTTTGGCACGATCGCCAACGCAATCCTGGTGGGGGTCTTTGCCGACATAGGGTTGGCCCTGATCCCACAGGCCGATCACCTGGTACTGCAGCTTGCCTCCTTTGCCGCCGGCTTGTTGATGCTGGCCTTCGCCACCGCCCTG
>JBBSQT010000197.1:0-4544 GCA_038243775.1 Actinomycetales bacterium
AACGCCCGCACCCGCTTCACCGGCGCCAAGTCCAACATCTTTGTCGATGTGGCCCGCTTCTTCGCCATCTCTTTGCCGGCCGCGTTTTACCGGCTGCGCTGGCTCACGGTCATCGTCGGCGCGGTGTTTGTGGCCATCGGCACCTTGTTCGCGGTGTGGACTGCGGGGAGTCCGGCCGTGCTGGCCGCGATGGGCAGCGACGCCGCTCTGCAGCAGCTCGTCAACCACGACTTCGTCAACTACTACTCCGAAAACCCGGCCGCCTCCTTTGCCGGCGCCGTCTGGACCAACAATGCCTGGATTGCCGCCCAGTGCGTCGCTTTCGGGGTGACGGGCGTGTTCATCCCGTACCAAATCTTCCTCAACGCCCAAAACGTCGGCATGACGGCCGGGGTCATGTTCGCCTACGGGCGCGGCGACGTCTTTTTCAGCTACATCCTCCCGCACGGGCTCATGGAACTGTCCGCCATCTTCATCGCCGCCGCGGCCGGCCTGCGCATCTTCTGGGCCTGGATCAGCCCCGGACCGCGCACCCGCCTGGATTCCCTCGCCCGCGAAGGCCGGTCCCTCATCACGGTCGCCGCCGGCCTGGTCCTGGTCCTGTTCGTCTCCGGCCTCGTGGAAGCGTTCGTCACGCCCAGCCCGCTGCCGGTCTGGGCCAAGATCACCATTGGCGCGCTCGTCCTCGCCGCCTACTGGACCTACACGCTGGTCCTTGGCCGCCGGGCCGTTCTGGCGGGGGAGAGCGGCGATCTTGACGCGGACGACGCCGGAGCCTCCCTCCGCTCGTCCTGAGCCTTGCGCCGTGGTGCGGCAAATAGTCTCTGCCAACCTCCCCAAACACGGCCGGCGGGTGCAGGATGGAAACATGGGACCTGAGGATGAACTCGGAAGGATTGGACTTCCCGCTGCTGTGACGGCGCTCTCACCGCATGAATTGCGGGCGCCGGGGCCGGCCTCCCTGCTGGAAACACTGCCCCCGCACCCCTGGCGGCGCTTCGTGGCCGTGGGGGACTCCTTCACGGAAGGGCTGGATGACCCGGAACCGCGCAGCCCCGGCGGCTATCGCGGCTGGGCCGACAGAGTCGCCGAGGAACTGAGCGTGGGCGTGCCCGACTTCGCCTATGCGAACCTGGCCGTGCGCGGGCATCTGCTGCGGGAGGTGGTGGACGCCCAAATTGGTCCGGCGTTGTCCCTGAAACCGGACCTGGTCTCCATCCAGGCCGGCGGCAACGACCTCCTGCATCCTGGTGCAGACCCCGACAAACTCGCGGACGTGTTGGAGGGTGCGGTTGAAAGCCTGCGCTTCCAGGGCATTACGGTGCTGATCTTCGTCGGCCCGGACTCGGGCAGGTCAACCGTACTGGGCCAGTTCCGCACCAAAATCGCCATCTACAACGAAAACATGCGCAGCATCGCCGAACACCACGACGCCCTCATCGCGGACCTGTGGGCCATGACCGAGCTGCATGACACCCGCATGTGGAGCGCCGACAGGCTGCACCCCTCCTCCATGGACCACCACGCCGCGGCCACCATGGTGCTGGACACCTTGAACGTGCCGCACACGCTCGTGCCGTGCTCGCCCAAGCCGTTGCCTGCGAGGAGCTGGCGGCGGGCCAGGGCGGGCGATATTGTGTGGGCGCGGGAGTACCTGATGCCGTGGGTGCTGCGCGGCATTCGCCGGTTGCCGGCCGACGGCGGCTTCGGAGCCAAGCGTCCCACCCCGGCCCCGCTGAAAGATGTGCCGCTGGACCCGGGGTAGGCCGGCCCTGAAGATCTGGTGTCAGTTTGGCAACGCCACGGGGTGGCAGCGCCCATGGACGGCAGGCGGGCGGTATTCTTTGGAATTGTGAGTGAGAAATCGATGCCCCAAGACCGGTCGCCCAAGGATTCTGTGCCCAAGGATTCTGTGCCCCAGGAACCCTCCGGGAGTGCCGATGCGGCCCCGGCGGGCGGGCCCGGCAACAAGATCAAGCTCGACAAGAAAGCCACCTCCGAGCCCATGCGCCCGGCCGTCAGGCTGCCGCGCCTGCCCGGCGGGGACGAGCCCACCAGTGTGCTCCCGGTGGCGCAGGACGCGGATGACGACGTCCACATCGAGGCGATCCCCACGTCCATGATCACGATGCGCCCACCGGCCGAAGAGGTGGCCAGGCGGCAGGCGGCCATGGAAAAGGCTGCCAACACCAAACCCGTGCTGACCCGCGTTTTCCAGGTTGTGATCGCCGCGTTCTACCCCATAGTGCTCCTGGTGCTGGCCATCCGGCTGGTCACCAGCTCCGCCTTCCTGTGGTTGGAGTACCATCGCCCGGGATTCCCGGCCGACTCCTTTGGCTTCAGCCTCGACGACCGGATCACCTACGGCTCCTACACCGTCGATTACCTGCTCAACTTTGCCCCGCCAAGGTATCTGGGCGGCCTTGTCAACAGCTTGGGCAACCCGCTGTTCCTTGAGCGGGAAGTGGGACACATGGCGGATGTTAAATCCGTGATCGTCATGGCCTTCCTGGTAGGACTTGTGCTGGGCGTAATCATGGTCATCGGCATGGTCTATTTGGCCCGCCGCACCCGCGGCGGCGTCCGGCGCGGCCTGTTTGCCGGATCCATCGCCACCCTGGCCATCATTATTGTCCTGGGAATTTTTGCGGTCACCGGGTGGGAGCAGTTCTTCACGGAATTCCACAAGATCTTCTTTGCCAACGGCACCTGGACGTTCTACACGGACGACACCTTGATTCGGCTCTTCCCCAGCCAGTTCTGGATGGACGCAGGGATCTTCATCGGAGCCTTTGTCCTGGTGGTGTCCTCGCTGACCCTAGCCTTCACCTGGCCCACCAAGGAACGCCGCCACGGACAAGACCAGGAACCGGCCAAGGACAGCCAGCCCGCCGCCGACATCCGCCCGGACACCGCGCGGGCGGCCGTCACGGAAAAGCAGTCGGGACGCCGCTCGGCCTAGATCCAGCTCGGCAGCCACATGTGCAGGCGCCAGTAGTCCTGGCTGATGATTTCAGCCGACCAGAGCGGGTAGAAGAACGCGCTCAGGGCCACTGCCACAACAAGGAACAGACCCACCACGACGGCGCCCTGCTGGCGGCGCCACGGTGGATCGCCGGTCTTGCCCAGGATCATGCCGAGCACCATGACCAGGGCCAGGATCATGAACGGCTCGTAGGCGATGGCATAGAAGAAGAAAATGGTGCGTTCCGGATAAAACAGCCACGGCACATAGCCGGCGGCGAAACCGGCCAGTATGGCCCCGGCCCGCCAGTCGCGCCTGGCAATCCAGACGCCGACCAGAAACAGGAGGGCCAGCGAGCCGGCCCACCAAATCAGCGGGTTGCCAAGACTCGTCACGGCGGCGGTGCACGAGTCGGCCACGCAGCCGCCGTCGCCCTTGTCATAGTTCTGGACGTAGAACGAGGTGGGCCGGCCCATGACAAACCAGGACCAGGCGTTGGCCTTATAGGGGTGGTCGGACCCCAGGCCGGTGTGGAAGGTGTAGGCCGTGGAGTGGTAGTGCCACAGGGAACGCAGCGAATCGGGGATCCAGCCCCATGTGCCAGACGGGTTTTCCCCGGCCCAGTTGCGGTCATAGGCGTCCTTGGACAGGAACCAGCCGGTCCAGGTCGCCAGATAGGTGGCGGCGGCCACCGGGACCATGCTCAGGAAGGCGACGATGCCGTCCTTGCCAACAGCCCCCAGAATCCAGTACCTGATGCCGGCGATGCGCCGCGCGTTCATGTCCCAGATGACGCCCAGCAGCCCAAAAACAGCCAGAAAGAACAGTCCCGACCACTTCGTCCCGATGCACAGGCCAAGAGCCACGCCGGCGGCCAGGCGCCACCAGCGGAGGCCAAGCCACGGGCCGTACACCAGGGCCCTGGCCGGAATCCTGCCGTCCGCCCCGGCGAGGGATGACAGCCTGGCCGCCAACCGCCGTCGGCCGTCATCACGGTCCATGAGAAGGGCGCCAAAGCCCAGCAGCGCGAAGAACATGACAAAAATGTCCAGCAGCGACGTGCGTGACTGGACGATCGCATGCCCGTCGACGGCGAACAGCAGGCCCGCCACAGCGCCCAGAATCGTGGAACGGAACATCTTTTGGGCGATCAGGGCCAGCACAAAGATGGACAGCGTGCCCACCAGGGCGGCGCTGAACCGCCAGCCGAACGTGCTCTCCGGTCCGAAAAGCCACATGCCGAAGGCGATCATCCATTTGCCCACCGGCGGGTGGACCACGTATTCGGGCGCTTTTTCCAGGCTCGTGAAAATGCCCTGGTTAAAGAGGTCGTTGGCCTTGTCGGCCCATTTGCGCTCGTAGCCGCCCTGCAGGTAGCTGTACGCGTCCTTCACGTAGTAGGTCTCATCAAACACCAGGGACGGCGGCTGTCCCAGCCGGATGAAGCGCAGCACCCCGCCAATGAGCGCTGTCAGGGCGGGGGCCAGCCAAAACCACAGGCGCAGGCTGGCGGGTGTGGACGCGAAGGAGTGCCGGGCACCCAGAAGCCGGGTGGCCAGCGCTGTGCTCGTGAACGCCC
>JBBSQT010000198.1:0-4527 GCA_038243775.1 Actinomycetales bacterium
CTGGTAGCGGGCGGCGTCGGTGCCGACAACCTCGACGAGGTCTTCCATGGTGACAACCGTGCCGGCCCGTTTGGACATGCGCACGGGCTTGCCGTCCTGGACCAGGTTGACCATCTGGCCGATCAGCACTTCGACGCGGTCGGCGTCGTCGCCCATGGCAGCCGCGGCGGCCTTGAGCCGGGCCACGTAGCCGTGGTGGTCGGCTCCGAGCATGTAGATGCACAGGTCGAAGCCGCGGTCGCGCTTGTTCTTGAAGTAGGCGATGTCACCGGCGATGTAGGCGGCGTTGCCGTCACTTTTGATGACCACGCGGTCCTTGTCGTCGCCGTAGTCGGTGGAGTTCAGCCACCAGGCGCCGTCCTTGAGGTACATGTTGCCGGAGCCCTTGAGCTGCGCCAGGAGTTTCTCCACGGCGCCGTCCGCAAAGAGGGAGTTTTCGTGGAAGTAGACGTCAAAGTCCACGCCGAACTCGTGCAGGGAGGCACGGATGGCGGCGAACATGAGCTCCACGCCCTGGGCGCGGAACTCTTCCTGCGGATCCTCTGCCTCGAGGATGCCGGGGGTTTTCGCCATGACCTCGTTGGCGATGTCCTCGATGTAGGCTCCGCCGTAACCGTCTTCCGGGGCGGTCTCGCCCTGGGCGCTGGCCAGGAGGGAGCGGGCAAACTTGTCGATCTGGTTGCCGTGGTCGTTGAAGTAGTACTCGCGCGTGACGTCGGCGCCTTGTGACTGGAAGACGCGGGCCAGTGAGTCGCCCACGGCGGCCCAGCGGGTTCCGCCCAGGTGGATGGGGCCGGTGGGGTTGGCTGAGACGAATTCGAGGTTGATTCTGGTGCCGGCCATGGCCGTGTTGGTGCCGTAGCTTGCGCCGGCTTCGACGATGGCCTTGGCCAGTCCGCCGGCCGCGGCGGCGTCCACCGTGATGTTCAGAAAGCCGGGGCCGGCAATGTCCACCTTGGAAACGCCGGGGATCCCACTCAGGCGGCTTTGCAGGACCTCGGCGATTTTGCGTGGCGGCACACCGGCCGGCTTGGCCAGCTGGAGGGCAATGTTGGTGGCCCAGTCGCCGTGCTCGCGGCTCTTTGGCCGCTCCACCCGGACTTCCGTGGGCAGCGCCTCGAGGGGAACGGTGAGGTCACCGGCGTCGACGGCATCTTTGAGGCAGGTGGCAATGGCGGCAGAAAGTTCTTCAGGAGTCACGCCTCCAAGTGTACGGTTCCAGCCGCGCCCTCCCGCAATCCGGGCGGCAAGGCGCTGTCCTGCAGACTCGGACGGCGCACGGAACGGGCGCAATCAGCCTGCCGGGTGCGGTGCGAAGTCGTCCTCGAGCATCCTGGGCCGGCAGATGATCCACGCCCCTGCACCGAGCAGCAGCAAAGTGGCGAACAGGAAACCGAACGGCGCAGCCCACGACCCCGTCCACTGGCGCAACAGGCCAAAGAACAGCGGACCGGTGCAGGCCAGCGCGTAACCCATGCCCTGGCCAAAGCCGGACAGCGCGCCGGCGCCCTCGTGCGTGCGGGTGCGGTGGTTGATCAGCAGCAGCGCCAGGGGGAAGGTCCCCGGGCCCAGTCCCGCAAACGTCGCCCAAATCCAGGTTCCGTTGGCTGGTGAAAGCAGCAGGCCCAGATAGCCGGTGATGAAGCAGCCCAGCATGACCAGCACTGCCGGGAAGGGGTTGCGCATCTTGGCGGCAAGGACTGGAATGCCCAGGCTCAGCGGCAGGCCCAGGGCGCCAAAGAGCGCCAGCGTCGAACCGGCGTGGGCGCGGTCCAACCCGGCCTCCGTGAGGATCTCGGGCAGCCAGGCAAACATCGCATAAGTGTTCAGGGAGGTGCAGCCGAACATCAGCGTCAGCCCCCAGGCCGTGGGCGACCTCCACAGGTTCATCTTCGGAGCCGCCTGCCTCGGTGTGGAATGGACGGTCAGCGGCTGATCAGCCGCATCGCCCGCCTGCCCAGCCACGGCGGGAGCCGGGGTGGCCGCGGAGGTGCGCTCCGGCGTCGTACGCGGTGAACTGCGCGGAGAAAACAGTGCAACGAACCACGGAATCAGGGCAATGGTGCTGATGCCGGCCCATGAGGCGAGGGAGAACTGCCAGCTTGTGGCGTCGGCGATCGGGACCGAAAGCTGGGCCGGGAGGGCGGTGCCGATGGAGATCGCCGTGACGTAAAGGGCTGTCATGAGGCCGACCTTGGCCGGGAAATACTTCTTCACCAGGGGCGGCAGCAGCACGTTCCCGGCGCCGAGGCCGCCAAAGGCCACGACTGAAAAGATCAGGAACAGCGGTGTGGTGGGCACCAGGACGCGGGCGATTTGGCCCACGATTCCGACAAGGATCGACAGCACGATCAGTTTTTCCAGCGACGCCCAGCGGATCACATACGGGGTCAGGAATCCGAACAGGCCGAACGCGGCGGTGGGGAGCATGCCCAGGACGCCGATGGTGGTGGGGCTGAGCGGAAGGTCGTTGTTGATGGTGGAGATCAGCGGCGGCACCACTGTCACGGCGGCCCGCAGCGTCAAGGCGGTCAGGATGATGGCAACCGCGAAAAGCCATGCCTTGTGCTGTTTTTTCACGTTCATGTGTTCACCATTGGCCCTACGTTACCGCGATTGCTTCAAGTGCCCGGGGCAAAACACGGCCGCTTGCGGGTCCGTGGCCCTGTGCACCCAACTTGGCAGCGCCGGTTTTACATCCTGCGCCCTGCACCTGCTAAGCTCTTTCTCGTTCCCTTTGGCAGCCACGGTTGCCGCGCCTTCGTAGCTCAGGGGATAGAGCGTCCGCCTCCGGAGCGGAAGGTCGTAGGTTCGAATCCTATCGAGGGCACATATTTGGTGGCCGGTTGTGCGAATTAGTTCGCACGGCCGGCCACTTTTTTTTCCTGCGCCGGGTTGAATCACGGTTAGCCGGGCCGGATTTGGCAAATGCCGCCGCTCCCGCGGGGAATCGGCAACGGCTTCGCCGATCCGTCCGTCTGTGCCCGTCACGCCGTTGAAGGACGGAGCCGCCCACAAGGAGATTCCCCTGGAAGCGGCCGGCGACCAGCCACCCCAAGAGAGAGTAGTTACCGAGTAGCGGTTACACAGTGACCACTCGCTCTTTGCCTTGCCTACTCCGCACCGGGCCACTCGAGTCATAACGGCGATCCCTTGACTTCCCTGCGGGCATTCGAAAAGCTCAGGCCACGGACGTCACTGAAAGGTCTCCATGGACAAGCCAAGTTTTCCCGCATTTCCACGCGACTTCACCTGGGGCGTTTCCACTGCCTCCTACCAAATTGAAGGTGCCGTCAACGAAGGCGGACGCGGACCCTCCAGCTGGGATGCCTTCGTGGCCGAGCGCGGGCGCATCGTCAACGGCGACACCGCGGACATCGCCTGCGACCATTACCACCGCTACCCCGAGGACACCCGGCTCATGAAGGAACTGGGCGTGGATGCCTACCGTTTCAGTTTCTCCTGGTCGCGCATCCAGCCCGGCGGACAAGGTGCGGTGAACGCCGTCGGACTTGGCTTTTACGACAAACTGGTTGACGGCCTGCTCGAGGCCGGCATCACGCCCAGCCCCACGCTGTTCCACTGGGACACCCCGCTGGAACTGGAGCAGGCCGGCGGCTGGCGCAACCGGGACACGGCGGAGCGCTTTGCCGACTACGCGCAGATTGTGGGCGGGCATTTTGCGGACCGCATCCCGCGCTGGATCACCATCAATGAGCCGGTCGCCCTGACCATGCTCGGCTACGGCGCCGGCATCCAGGCCCCCGGACTTGCCCTCGGTTTTGACGCCCTGCCCGCAGCCCACCACCTGCTGCTGGCACACGGGCTCGGCGTCCAGGCGTTGCGTTCGGCCGGGGCGTCCAACATTGGCATCGCCAACAACCACGCCGTGACCTGGCCCGCCAGTGAGCGCGAGGAGGACCTGCAGGCCGCCGGGCTGTACGACAACATTGCGAACTGGCTCTTTGCCGACCCCATCCTCAAGGGCGCCTACCCCGAGGAACTGGTCCCGTTCCTGCCGCCCATCCCCGACGGCGACCTGGAGACCATCTCCTCCCCCATCAACTGGTACGGCATCAACAGCTACAACCCCACCCTGGTGGGCGCCCCCACCACCGGGGAGGCCGCGCTGGTGGACGGGCACGAACTCGATTCCTCCCTGCCGTTCTCCCTCCGCGAGCTTGAGGGCTATCCCCGCACTGACTTCGACTGGCCCGTGGTCCCCGAGGCGTTCACCGAGCTGCTGCTCGGCTTCAAGGATCGCTACGGCGATGCCCTCCCGCCCCTCTACATCACGGAGAACGGCGCCGCCATCAATGACGGCCCGGACGACGACGGCCGGGTCCGGGACTCCCGCCGCATCGCCTACACCGACGCCCACCTGCGAGCGCTGAAGGCCGCCATGGATGCTGGCGTGGATGTCCGCGGCTATTTCCACTGGTCACTCATTGACAACTTCGAATGGGCTGTGGGCTTCTCCCAGCGTTTCGGCCTGATCCACATCGACTACGAAACCCAGAAGCGCAC
>JBBSQT010000199.1:0-4526 GCA_038243775.1 Actinomycetales bacterium
CCCGGGTCGCCGACTACTCCCCCGCCCTGCTCGATGAATTGACGGCGACCGGGGAGGTCCTGGTGTCCGGTGCCGGTTCCATCGGCTCGAACGACGGCTGGCTGAGCCTGCACGTGGCCGAATCCGCGGAGCTGACGCTGATTCCGGCGGCCGACTTTGAGCCCACGGATTTCCAGGCGCAGGTTCTGGCGGCGTTGGCCAATGGCGGCGCCTACTTCTTCCACCAGTTGCGTGAGATGACGGCCAACGGGCCCGACCAGCTGGCCTCCGACGACGAACTTACCGCCGCCCTCTGGGAACTGCTCTGGGCCGGGCGCATCAGCAACGACACCTTTGCTCCCGTCCGGGCCCTCCTGTCCGGCGGGCACACGGCGCACAAGCAAAAGGCACCGCCGCCGCGCATCCGTCCCGGCCGCTCCGGGCGGTACGGCCGCCTGCCCGGGCGTGCGGCGGGTGCGGTCCGCGGAGCGCCGCCCCTGGGTGCGGGCCGGTGGAGCCTGCTGCAGCACGGTGCCGGAGGCGGGACCTTTACCAACGGCTCAGGTCCCACTGGTACAGCCGGGCCCAGCGGAAGCGCCGCCCATGCCGCGGACGCGGCCCAAACCACGCTGCGCAGCCACGCCCTCGCCGAACTTTTCCTGGACCGGTACGGGGTGGTGACCCGCGGCTCCGTCATGAACCACGGGCTCCCCGGCGGATTCGGGCTCATGTACAAGGTCCTGGCACGGCTGGAGGAGGGCGGACGGTGCCGCCGCGGCTACTTCATCGAGCACCTGGGCGCGGCGCAATTTGCGGTCTCCGCCACGGTCGACCGGCTGCGCACCTTCAGCGAGGACGCCGCCGCGAACCCGCGCCCGCCGCAGGCCATCGCCTTGGCCGCC
Source organism: Actinomycetales bacterium (assembly GCA_038243775.1). Taxonomy (GTDB): domain Bacteria; phylum Actinomycetota; class Actinomycetes; order Actinomycetales; family Micrococcaceae; genus Specibacter. The sequence continues at coordinate 882 of JBBSQT010000199.1, forward strand.
ACCGACCCCGCCAACCCCTACGGCGCCGCGCTGGCCTGGCCGCCGCTGGATTCCGGCCACCGTCCGGGGCGAAAGGCCGGCGCCCTGGTGGTGATGGTCGACGGCGCCCTGGTCCTGTATGTGGAGCGCGGCGGCCGCACGCTGTTGTGCTTTGGCGAGGACGAAACCTCGATTTCCCTGGCGGGCGCCGCGCTGGTCCAGGTGGTCAAGCGAGGGGCGATCGACAAGATGGCCATTGAAAAGGTCAACGGAACAGAGGTGTTGGGCACCCCGCTTGCTGCCGCCTTGTTGGCGTCCGGAGCCTACAGCTCGCCAAGGGGTGTGCGGATCCGTGCTTAGACCACTGGACACAACAGGAGCCCGCGGTGCCTGAGGGAGACACGGTCTGGCGGCAGGGCCGGGACTTGCGCGCCGTCTTGGAAGGGCAGGTGCTGACCGGCTGCGACTTTCGCATTCCCGCCGCCGCAACCCTCGATTTCACCGGCTCCACCCTCACGTCCGTGCAGTCCCGCGGCAAACACCTGTTAATGTTCACGGCAGGGCGGGTCATCCACTCGCATCTGTCCATGGAGGGACACTGGGACATTTATCCGGTTGTCTCCACGGGCCGACCGGCGCGGTGGCGTCGCCCGGCCTTCACCGCCCGGGCCGTCCTCACCACGGGGCGCGGCGTTGCCGTGGGATTCTCGCTGGGCACGCTGGAAGTCCTGCCGGAGGCCTTGGTGGGCGACGCCGTCGGACACCTGGGCCCGGACTTGCTGGGGCCGGACTGGGACGCTGATGCAGCGTTGGAAAGGCTGCTGGCCCAGCCCGAACGCGCCATTGGGCTGGCGCTGTTGGACCAGCGGAACCTGGCCGGAATTGGCAACATTTACCGCAACGAGCTGTGTTTCCTTGGCGGCGTGCACCCTGCCGCCCCGGTGAGGGACGTGCCTGATCTCCCTCGCATGGTGGACTTGGCCAAGCGGCTTCTGGAGGCGAACAAGGACCGGCCCGGGCGCTCTACCACGGGCACGCCGGCCCGCGGCGATGCCGCCTCCTGGGTCTACGGGCTGGCTGGGAAGCCCTGCAAGCGGTGTGGCTCGACGCTCAGACACGCCAAATTGGGCGATCCTGCCCATCCAACGCATGCGCCGCGGGACATATACTGGTGTCCGCATTGCCAGCCGGTGCAGGCCCCCGCCGGCTGAACGGGCAGGCTTCGCAGCTTGAGCCCGTCGACGTCGCGAGCGCTACTTGAGGCGTTGCCGCAGGACCGCGACGCCGGGCCCCTGCAGCTCGGTGAGGTAGTCGCCGCGCCCGGCCATTGCCATGACGAGGGCAAGGGTGGTGCCGGTGACATCCGCCCCGGTGCCCGCACTGAAGGAACCGTCGTCGGCCTGCAGGCGGAGGCCGGCAGCGTTGCTGTGGCTGGGGACGGCGAAGTTGCGGCTCGCGTAGAATTCCGCGACCGCGGTCAGCGATTCGAGGCTGGGTGTGCGGGCCAGCCCCAGCGGCCGGCGGATGTCTTGGGCGTGCACAACCACCTCCCCGAGGTAGGCTGCCGTGTCCGACGACGGCGCCACGGTGCTGTTGATGACGGCCCGGAACCGGTCCAGGGTTTCCGCCGGCGTGCTGCCAAGGCGTTCCCGGAGGCGCCGCAGGTTGTGCACCTCCGGCCGGAACCCTGCGGCGGCCATGCTGCGCAGCCACCGCCACCGGTCCGTGCTGGCCGCAGCCGTGAGGTGTGCCACCACCTGCTCAACGTCCCATTCCCCGCACAGCGTCGGAGCATGCCACTGATCCGCGGGGAGTCCGGCAAGGTCCTCGGCCAGCGCGGCCCGCTCGGCATGGGCCAGATCCCACAAGTAGTGGTCCGTGGATCGCGCCATGGTTACTCGTCCTTATGTCAGGCGGCCGTTGGTTTTCCGCTGGAACCAACTCTGGTGCATGGCGCGCGCTCGGGCAAGCGGCGGCGGCCGTGGTCGGACGGCCGGGGAACCCTCTGTACGCTTGAATGGTGATGAAATCTCCCCTTCCGGTGCGCAACGGTGTCAATGCCACCCGCATGCGGATGCCCGAAGATGGTCCTTGGACGACCGCCATGGAATACGTGCTGGACAAATTCAACCATGTGGACCCTGTCGGAATTGTGGACCGTTTCCAGCGCGGTGAGGTAAAGGCTCTCGGCGGGGACATCGTCACGCCCACGACGCCGCTGAACGAACACGTGTTCATTTGGTACTACCGTGAACTGCCCGTGGAGAAGCGCCTTCCGGTGGAGCTGTCCATCCTGCACCAGGACGAACATTTGGTGGTGGTGGACAAGCCGCACTTCCTGCCGACAACCCCGGGGGGAATGTATGTGCAGGAGTCGGCGCTGGTTCGTTTGCGGGTGCTGCTGGACCTGCCGGACCTGGTGCCCATCCACCGTTTGGACCGCATGACGGCCGGTGTGCTGCTGTTCTCGGCGAACCCGGAGACGCGCGGGAAGTACCAGATGCTGTTTGAAAAGCGGCGCATTGAAAAGACGTATCGGGCGGCGGCTCCAGTCCGGGAAGGGCTAGAATTTCCGCTGGTGGTGCGCAGCCGGATGATCAAGTCGCGCACGTATTTGCTGGCTGAGGAGATTGAGGGTGAGCCCAATGCCGAGACGAGGATTGAGCTCATGGACACCCGGGTCGATTCGTCCGGGCGGACATTGGGGCTCTACGACCTGCAGCCGCATACGGGAAAGACGCACCAATTGCGGGTCCACTTGGCATCGCAGGGAATCGGCATTCTGAACGACCCGTTCTATCCGGTGCTGCACGAACAGGCCCCGGATGACTACACGAAACCGCTGCAACTGCTGGCCCACAGCATTTCGTTCCAAGACCCGCTGACCCGCGAACCGGTCAAATATTTCTCCAAATTGGAGCTCGCCGAGTTCCCGAACCATCATTAGGCGACGCCTCCGCCCGTGCCGTGCCAGTGCAGGGCCGGGGCGTGTGGGTAGCCGAGGCGTGTGCGTAGCCGGGGCGCGGGCATATGCGCCGGGTTAGCGCCGAGGCTGGCGCATAGCCAGAGTGTCGAGAAATTATGCGCCAGCGTAGTTACCCCGCTGGCGCAAAGCCAGACTGCCGAAAAATTATGCGCCAACGTAGTTGCCACGCTGGCGCAGCCGTCTCAGTGGCGCAACGTTTGCAGCCCGCGTGGCGCATAATAAAAGTCGCCAGGACGTCCCTGAACTATGCGCATGCTGGGAAGCCCGCGTGACGCACAATAAAAGTCGCCAGGACGTCCGGAGGCCGGACAGCTGTCAGGAGTGGCGCGCGTGGCCTGTGCCCTCGCCTGTGAGTTTAAAGCGTGAGCCACTTTCCGGCTGAGCGGCGGAACGTGCGCAGCGCGCCCGTGGCGGCCACGGTGTTCACACCATGGGCCATCGAAACCGCAGCGTTGCGCGCAACCTGGTTCTCGGCGTCGTGCTCGCTGGCCTCCACCATGAATCGCACCGTGATGCGGGGAACTCCGGCCACAATATCGAGCTGGTTTGCCTCCACCACATGCGCGGCACCGACCGCGGCAACTGCCATGTCCATGACTTCTTCGGGGGCGTGGCCGGGACGCAGCCCGGTGATCTGGATGGTGGCGCGGAAGGAAGGCATTGAACCAGCCTATCGGGGC
>JBBSQT010000200.1:0-4503 GCA_038243775.1 Actinomycetales bacterium
AACGAAAGGACCCCTCTTGGACGCCAAATTCACCACAAAGAGCCAGGAGGCTCTTTCCGCCGCAGCCATGAACGCCTCCACGGCCGGCAACCCCACGGTCGAGCCCGCCCACCTGCTCAAGGCCCTCATGGACCAGCGCCAGGGCGTTGCGGTCGCGCTTTTGAAGGCCGGCGGCGTCGACCCGGATGAGGTCAGTGTCGGTGCCAGCACCGCCATCCGCAACCTCCCGTCATCGTCCGGCACCTCCGTGGCCCAGGCCCAGCTCAGCCGCAATACGCTGGTCGCGGTCCAGGCCGCCCAGCAGGCCGCCGAGCGCATGGGGGACAGCTACGTCTCCACCGAACACCTGCTGCTGGGCTTGGCGGACGACGCCGGAGCAACAGGAAGTTCCCTGCGCCAAGCCGGTGCCACCCGGGCCGCGCTCGACGCTGCACTGCCCTCCGTGCGCGGGGACGGGAAGGTCACCACGCCGGATCCCGAGAACACCTTTGAGGCCCTGTCGAAATTCGGCGTCGACATGACCGCCGTGGCCCGCGCCGGCAAGCTTGACCCGGTCATCGGCCGCGACAGCGAAATCCGCCGCGTCGTGCAGGTGCTCAGCCGCCGCACCAAAAACAACCCCGTGCTCATTGGCGAGCCCGGCGTGGGCAAGACCGCCGTCGTCGAGGGCCTGGCCCAGCGCATGGTGGCAGGAGATGTGCCCGAATCGCTGCGCGGGAAGACGCTGATCAGCCTTGACCTCTCCGCCATGGTGGCCGGGGCCAAGTACCGCGGTGAATTCGAGGAACGACTGAAGGCCGTTCTGGAGGAAATCAAGGCCTCGGACGGGCAGATTGTTACGTTCATCGATGAGATCCACACCGTGGTCGGCGCGGGTGCCTCGGAGGGCGCCATGGACGCCGGCAACATGCTCAAGCCCATGCTGGCCCGCGGCGAGCTGCGCCTCATCGGCGCCACGACACTGGACGAGTACCGCCAAAACATTGAAAAGGACCCCGCCCTGGAGCGCCGTTTCCAGCAGGTGTACGTGGGCGAGCCCAGTGTAGATGACACCATCGGCATCCTGCGCGGGCTCAAGGAACGCTACGAGGCGCACCACAAGGTGGCCATCGCCGACTCCGCCCTGGTGGCCGCCGCGACGCTGTCCAACCGGTACATCAGCGGACGCCAGCTCCCCGACAAGGCCATTGACTTGATGGACGAGGCCGCGTCCCGGCTGCGCATGGAGATCGATTCGGCGCCGGAGGAGATCGACCAGCTGCGCCGCGCCGTCGACCGCCTGACCATGGAAGAGCTGGCCCTGTCCGGGGAGACCGACCCCGCCTCGATCGAGCGCCTGGAAGCCCTGCGTGCCGACATGGCGGACAAGAAGGAGGAACTCAGCGGGCTGAACGCGCGGTGGGAGGCCGAGAAGGCGGGCCTGAACCGCGTGGGTGATTTGAAGGCGAAGCTGGATGAGCTGCGCTCGGTGGCCGACAAGGCCCAGCGTGACGGCGACCTCGAGCAGGCATCCCGGATCCTGTACGGCGAAATGCCGGCCCTGCAGCGTGAGCTGGACGCGGCAGCCGCCGAGGAGGAGTCCGAAAAGCCCGATCTCATGGTGGCCGAGCAGGTCACGGCCGACGACATTGCCGAGGTCATTTCCGCCTGGACCGGCATCCCGGCCGGGCGCATGCTGCAGGGCGAAAGCCAGAAACTGCTGCAGATGGAGCAGGTCCTGGGCTCGCGCCTGATCGGCCAGGTCGCCGCCGTGACCGCGGTGTCCGACGCCGTCCGCCGCGCCCGTGCCGGCATCAACGACCCCGACCGGCCCACCGGTTCCTTCCTGTTCCTGGGCCCCACAGGCGTGGGCAAGACGGAGTTGGCCAAGTCCCTGGCTGACTTCCTGTTCGATGACGAGCGCGCCATGATCCGCATCGACATGAGCGAATACTCGGAGAAGCACTCCGTCTCCCGCCTCGTCGGTGCCCCTCCGGGATATGTGGGCTACGACGAAGGCGGCCAGCTGACGGAGGCCGTGCGCCGTCGTCCGTATTCAGTGGTGCTCTTCGACGAGGTGGAGAAGGCCCACCCGGAAGTCTTTGACATCCTTTTGCAGGTGTTCGACGACGGCCGGCTCACCGACGGGCAGGGCCGCACGGTCGACTTCCGCAACGTCATCATCGTGCTGACCTCCAACCTGGGCTCACAGTTCCTGGTGGATCAGACCCTGAGCGACGAGGAGAAGCACAAGGCCGTCATGTCCATTGTGGAGGCCTCGTTCAAGCCTGAGTTCCTGAACCGGCTCGACGAGATCGTCATGTTTGACGCGCTCAGCGTGGAGGAACTCTCGCGGATTGTGGACCTGCAGGTGCAGGCCCTGTCGGCCCGGCTCTACGAGCGGCGCCTGAGCCTTGAGGTCACGGATGCCGCGAAGGCGTGGCTGGCGCTGACCGGCTACGACCCCGCCTACGGTGCCCGTCCGCTGCGACGCCTTGTGCAGCGCCAGATCGGGGACCGGCTGGCCAAGGAGATCCTGGCCGGGACCATCCTCGACGGCGACACCGTCCTGGTGGACACGGCCGCCGACTTCGACGAACTGGACATGGACTCGGCTGCAAACGCCGGGCTGACCGTCAGCCGGAAGTAGTTGCCGGGCCGTTGGTTGAGTTTGTCTTTCGCTGGGTGGCCTCCCCGAACCGGGGTTTCGACACGCCCAACCAGCGGGCCTTCGCTCAATCAGCAGGGCCCGCCCTCAACCAGCGGGCCCTGCTGCGTCACTGGGTGAGTGTGATGTCCAGCGGGTTGCCGCTGCGGGTGTCGTGCACCAAGCAGTCGACGCGGCGGTCATTTTTGTCTTTCCACGTGGCTTCCGAGGGGTAGGCGGGGGTCTGTTTCAAGGTTTGAAGGCCTGATGCCTCCGAGGTGAATGCAACACCCTTGCAGACCTCGGCAGCCTTTACCTTCAGCGACGGCAAGCCCGGGAACACATCGCTGTCCTTGTAGTAGTAGGTGCCCACCAGCTGTGCATTGTGGGGGGAGCTGCACAGCACCACATCCGCCGATGTTGAGGTGTCCGTGAAATCTCGCAGGCAATCGCCTTCAAGCCAATCCAGGGGGGAAACACTGGCGACGATCAGGTCAGAACCCGTGCCCTTGCTGGTTTTGGTCACCTTCGAGGCAACGCTTTGCTGGGCCTGTGATGATCCGCTGTTCGCCGGCAGGGCGCCGGTGCTGTTTTTGTCTCCCGTGAACAATCCCACCAGAAGAATGATGAGCAAAGCCAACAACGCCAACCCGAGAAGGACGATGCCGGCCACTATCAAGATTTTCTTCGGGTTGCTGTCCGAACCGGAGCCGCTGCCCGCAATATCGGGAGTCCCGGGTGTGGGCGGAACCGCTGCTGAGCCCGGACCGCCCGGTACGGAGGGCGGCATGGTGGCAGCGCCCGGAACGGTTGGCTGCCGTGGTGAAGCTGGTCCTGTGGCGGCGGTGCTTCCCGTCGCCGAATTTCCGACCGTGGGGGTCTGAGGCTGGGAGGTCTTGGAAGTTTGATCCCCGGTCGCCTGAGCCAGTGCCTCTGCTGCCTGCGCGTCCGCTGCGTTGCGTGAGATCTGGGAGGGGGACTGCCATGCGCCGGCCTTGGGCTTCCAGGGCGTGCTGGACTGCTGCCACTGCGCCTCGGGGCGTCGCCAGCCGTGCCCGTCATCGATGCCCGGGCCAATGTGGCCAAGCTCCTTGGGTGGTGCGACGGTTGATTCTGCGCCGGATTCCTCGGGGGCTGCGCCTTCAGCTGCCGCGTCGGCTGGAGTCGCGTCAGCTGGTGCAGCGGCGGCATCGGCGGCAGCCCCTTCGTTGGGAGTGACGTTGGCGACACCGTCCCCTCGAGTGGTGCCGGAAAGTTCACTTGCTGAAGACCCCGCCAAAGTGTCCGGAGCAGCCGAAACGTCCGGCGAGCCGGCAGCGGGAGCCGCGACGCCGGCGTCGGACTTCCGCAACGCGGGGGAACTGCGCAAGGCGGCCAATTCCGCCTCATGGGCAACTGCCGCAGCCTCCGCCTCGGCGGCCGCCAAATCAACGGTTTCGGCCACGTCTTCGCTAATGTTCGCGGCACCCAACTCGGGTTCGATGATCTCCGGTTCCTCGGATTCCGGGGTGCCATGATCGTTGGCCTTGCTGCTCTCGTTCATGGGACCAACCTTCCGTGATGCGTGCAAATGACGCATGATTCAATGCTCGTAACGGCGAATTCAGGAGTATTCAGTGAGATTTTGCGGGAGCCGGTGCGTGGAATTCACTCCCTACATACGTGACTCTACCGAATGGAGCGGCACCCGTGGATGTTTGGAATGCTTTGGCTGTCGGCAGAACAGGACGCAGAACGACACGATCGGCCTAGAACTAATGTAATCTAGGAGTACGACAAATTGACCGAATATTCCGGAGCCTCGCTCTTAGCCCGAGCGACCACCTCCGGTCCAAGTGTAAAAGGGGGTCACGCCATGGGGCGCGGCCGTCAAAAGG
>JBBSQT010000201.1:0-4495 GCA_038243775.1 Actinomycetales bacterium
CTTCCAGGATGGCTGCCTTGTTGTCCGCCAGCGCCGCAGACTGGCCCGCTTCATCGGCTGCCGTCAGGAATCCACCGCGGCACAGGCTGGAAACCTGCAGGCCCGACGCCCTGACCATTTCGACGGCCGATTCGAGGCCGGCTTCGGCGACCTTGTCGCGCCACAGGCCTATGTGAGAAAGGCCCGCGGCAACGCTGAGGTCGAGGGCCTCGGCCAGCGAGGCCTTCTTGATGGTGGCTGTGTTGATGGACAGCCTTGCGAAGATGCTCATGCGTTGGCCCCATCCAGCGCGGCTCTATCCAGCCCGGTCCCATCCAGCGCGGCAGCATCCAGCGCGTCCGGCGTTCCCAGCATTGCCGACGCCACAGTGGCCTGCGAGTCAATGCCGGCCGCATTCAGGAAAGCTGCCATGCGGGTTGCCGCCGACTCTGGTTTAAGCAGCAGCCCGGCCGTGTCGGCCAGGCGGAACAGCTTGACCAGGTGGTTGATGTCCCGGCCGGAGTGCAGCCCGCCGACCATCTGGAAGCCCGGCTGGTAGCCGTTCAGCCAGGCCAGGAAGGCAATCCCGGTCTTGTAGTAATACGTGGGTGCCTCGAAGATGTGCAGGCCAAGGTCCCGCGTGGAATCGAGGATGGCACGGGCCTCGGCGGGGCGGCCGGCGTCGTACTCCTGCAAAGCTGTTGAGGCTGCCGGGGCAATCGCGGCAAAAATGCCCAGCAGGGCGTCCGAGTAGTTCGCGCCGTCGCCGTCGATGAGCTCCGGGTAGTTGAAGTCGTCGCCGGTGTACAGGCGAACCCCCGCAGGCAGCGACGCCCGCAGCGCAACTTCGTGTGCGGCGTCCAGAAGTGACACCTTCACGCCGTCGACCTTGCCGGCATGGCCCTCGGTGAGCGCCTGGAATGTGGCGGTTGCGGCGGCGACATCACCGCTGCCCCAGTAGCCGGCCAGGGCGGGGTCGAACATGGTGCCGAGCCAGTGCAGGACCACGGGTTCCCTGGCCTCCGTGAGCAGCGTGCCGTAGAGGGCAAGGTAATCACCGGGATCCGAGGCAACCTTGGCGAGGGCGCGGGAGGCCATGATGATGACCTTGGCGCCGGATGCCTCGACGACGGCGATCTGCTCGCGGTAGGCGGCCAGCACGGCAGCAAGTCCGGCCTCACCGGGTTCAACCGTGGCGGGGTCCAGCTGGTCGGTGCCGGCACCGCAGGCGAGCAGGTCACGCACGGTACGTTCAGGGGTGGCAATGAGCGCGGCCTCGGCGGCGGAGCGGTTGATGAGTTCCTGCGTGGCCGCCCAGTCAAGGCCCATGCCGCGCTGGGCAGTGTCCATGGCGTCGGCAATGCCCATGCCCCAGCTCCACAGTTCGCGGCGGAAGGTGAGCGTGGCGTCCCAGTCGATGTCGGCGGGAGCGCCTGGGACGTTGCTGCCCAGCACCTTGGGGGTGACGTGCGCGGCCGCGTAGACCTTGCGGGAGGTGATGAGTTCCGTGGGCTTGCGCCAGGGGCCGGCAGCGTTCAGCGCCAGGTTCTCAAGCTCGCCGTTGGGCAGCGGGAGGGTGATTGAAAGTGTCATCTTTAGAGCTCGATTTCCGGGATGTCCAGGGTGCGGCGCTCGTCGGAGGACTGCAGGCCGAGTTCGGCCAGCTGCACGCCGCGGGCTGCCGAGAGCAAGCCGAAGCGGTGTTCGCGACCGGCCATGACGTCGCGCAGGAACTCTTCCCACTGCAGCTTGAAGCCGTTGTCCAGATCGGCGTTGGCCTGGACTTCCTGCCACTGGCTGCGGAAGGATTCGGTGACGGGCAGATCCGGGTTCCAGACCGGCTTGGGCGTGTGGGCACGCTGCTGGGCAACGCACTTGTTCAGCCCGGCGACGGCGGAGCCGTGGGTGCCGTCGATCTGGAATTCAACGAGTTCGTCGCGGTAGACGCGCACGGCCCAGGAGGAGTTGATTTGGCCGATCACGGCGTCGCCCTGCGGGGTTTCCAGCTCGAAGATGCCGTAGGCGGCGTCGTCCGCGGTTGCCTTGTACTCGTTGCCGGCCTCGTCCCAGCGGGCCGGGATGTGGGTTGCTGTCTTGGCGTTGACGGTCTTGACCTTGCCGATGATGCCTTCCAGGACGTAGTTCCAGTGGCAGAACATGTCAGTTGTCATGCCACCGCCGTCTTCCTTGCGGTAGTTCCAGGAGGGGCGCTGGGCGGCCTGGTGGTCGCCTTCGAAGACCCAGTAGCCGAACTCGCCGCGGATGGAGAGGATGCGGCCGAAGAAGCCTTCATCGACGAGACGGCGCAGCTTGACCAGGCCGGGCAGGTACAGCTTGTCGTGCACCACGCCTGCCGTGATGCCGGCTTCCTGGCCGATGCGGGCCAGCTCGATGGCCTCTTCCAAGGTCTCGGCCGTGGGCTTCTCGGTGAAGATGTGCTTGCCGTTGGCCATGGCCTTCTTCAGGGTTGCGGCGCGCAGGTTGGTCATGGAGGCGTCAAAGACGACGTCGACCGTGGGGTCGGCAATGATCGCGTCCAGGTCGGTGGTCCAGTGCCCGACGTTGTGCAGCTCGGCCAGTTCGCGCACCCTGTCGGCGTTGCGGCCCACGAGGATCGGTTCGATGGCAACCCTGGTGCCGTCTTCCAGCACCAGGCCGGAGTCGCGCAGGGGCAGGATGGAGCGCAGCAGGTGCTGCCGGTAGCCCATGCGGCCGGTGATGCCGTTCATGGCAATCCGGATGGTGCGCTGCGCGCCGGCCTCGTTTCCGGCTGGATCAGTCTGTGAAGTGGCTTGCTCATTTGAGACGGTAAGAGTCACGTGGTTCTCCCGAAAGTTGGTGGGGGCCGGTACCGGACAATCCGGCGTGGCTACAAGTTTGGAAAGCGCTTTCCAATATATGCTGAGGAGAACGACGCGTCAAGGTGCTTGAGCTTTCCGTGTCGTGTTCCGTGTTGTGTTTCGTGTTGTGTTTCGTGAAAAGGATGCCGCAATGACCGTCAAGCTCTCTGAGGTGGCCCGCCATGCCGGCGTTTCGCTGGCCACGGCTTCCCGGGTCGTCAATGGTTCCAGCCGCACCCCCGCCGCCGACATCGCCGAACGGGTCAAGGCAGCCGCCGTGGAACTCGGTTACGTCCCCAATGCCCAGGCGCAGGCACTTGCCCGCCAGTCAACGGCGCTTGTTGGCCTGGTGGTCCACGACATTGCCGACCCCTATTTCTCCACGATCGCCCACGGTGTGCAGAAGGCGGCACTGGCTGCCAACCGCCAGGTATTGCTGGCCGGCACGGACCTGCCGAACGACGACGACTCCCCCGGAGACGCCGAACTCGCCGCCGTGAACGCCTTCATTTCCTACCGCACCGATGCAATCATCCTTGCTGCTTCCAGGCCGCTGAACGAGGATCCCCGACTCAGCAAGGCGTTGGCCCAATACATTGAAAATGGTGGCCGGGTGGTTGCGCTGGGAGCCACGAGCATCCCCGGCGCCGAGGTTCTCCATATCGCCAACCACGACGGCGCATCCCTCTTGGTCGATGTACTGCTGGGACGGGGACTGAGCCGCTTTGTCATCCTGGCTGGTCCACCCGAACGCAACACGGCACGCATCCGGGTCAAGGGATTCACGGACCGCCTCGCCGAAGCCCACCTCGAGCCGCTCGCTGTTGTCCCCGGGGCCTTCACCAGCCAGGGTGGCTACGATTCCACCCTCCAGTTCCTGGACAGCTCTGAGTTCCTAGCCGGCCCTGGGCTCCCGGACGGCCCTGGGGCCCCGGACGCCGGCGCGGGCCCCTCCCCCGCTGGCCCTCCCCTCGCTGGTGCTCCCCCTACCCTCGCTGGGTCAATCCTCAAGGAGGGCGGGGGGCCTCTTTGCATTCTGGCTGCCAACGATGTCATGGCACTGGGTGCCATGGCCGCGCTGCGGTCCCGGGGTCTGAGTATTCCGGACGATGTCCAAGTTGCCGGATTCGATGACATCCCCACACTTCGGGACCATTCCCCCGGACTCACAACCTACCGACTGCCGTTGGAAGAGATGGGCCAGCTGGCAGCAACGATCGCACTATCCCCGTCCATGCAACAGCCCACCATCGTCACGGGCAAGGTTGTTCTGCGGGAAAGCGCCGGCAGGAAATAGCGCCGGCGGGTAATAGCGACGGCGGGCAGTAACGCCAGTCTTCCTCGCCCCCGTCATGAGGGGCGGTCTGCGCCAGCCATGAGACGGCCCGTTACGTTTATATATACCCCGATGGCCACCAACCACAGCCACTGACCGGTCCCGAGGCGCGGCCGGTGCAACAATGGGGCATAATCACAGCATGAGCACTGATGAGCAACCGATCCGGACCATGACCAACGACGAAGCGTGGCGCTTCCTGGAGCACACGCGCTTTGGCCGTCTTGCCTTGAGCGTTGCCAACGAGCCTGACATTTTTCCCATCAACTACCTGGCCCACGACGGCAAGCTGCTCATCCGCACCAATCCGGGTACAAAACTTGTCGAATTGACGATCAAC
>JBBSQT010000202.1:0-4469 GCA_038243775.1 Actinomycetales bacterium
GGCCGGATGAGCCAGGACGCCGCGAACCGCACGAAGGCGCTCGTGACCGGATCCGCCACCAAGGACGTGTTCGCCGACGCCGACTTCGTGATCGAGGCCGTCTTCGAGGAACTCGCCGTGAAGAAGGCCGTGTTTGCCGAGGTGGAGGCCATTGTCTCCTCCGAGTGCATCCTGGCCACCAACACCTCCTCCCTCTCCGTGACCGCCATGGCTGCCGATTTGCAGCACCCGGAGCGGCTGGTGGGCTTCCACTTCTTCAACCCGGTGGCGCAGATGCCGCTGCTGGAGATTGTGCGCGCCCCCAAAACCGACGACGTCGTCCTGGCCACCGCATTCGCCACTGCCAAGGCGCTGCGCAAGACGGCAGTGCTGGTCAAGGATGCGGCAGCGTTTGTTGTCAACCGCGTCCTGCTGCGCCTGATGGCCGAGGTGTCCCAGGCCTTCGACGAGGGCACCGATGCGCACACCGCCGACACCGCGCTGCGGCCCCTCGGCCTGCCCATGAGCCCGTTCACGCTCCTGGCGATGGTGGGCATTCCGGTGGCGCAGCACGTCACGGAGTCACTCCACGCCGCCTTTGGCGACCGCTTCCACGTGTCCGCCAACCAACAGGCGCTTGTGGACGCCGGCGTCAAGGCCCTGTGGGTGAAGAACGACGACGGCACCCTCGCCATCCCGGCGGACACCCTCGCGCTGCTGAGCTTCGGCACCACCCCCTCCACCGGGGAGGAACTGCTGCGCAAGACCCAGGATGCCCTGGCCGAGGAGATCGGGCTCATGCTCGAGGAGGGCGTGGTGGCCGGGCCGGAGGACATCGACCTGTGCATGATCCTGGGCGCCGGCTGGCCCATGCACTTGGGCGGCATCACCCCCTACCTCGACCGGGTGGGCGCCTCCCAGCGGATCAACGGCAAGCCGTTCCACCCTGCCGGGTAGCGCGCTGCCTGGTATCGTCACCAACCACTACGTGCCTGGCCAGCACCTACCTGGCCAGCACGTTCCTGGCGGTACGCTCCTGGCGGTACGACGCCAGGAGCGGCCTTGGGTGCCAAGGTGGGGGTCCGGCGTCGCACCGGTGCCGTTTGGCCTTCTTGCCGGATGGCCTGAAAGAATGGGGCCATGACTCTTGAGCCTTCCCTGACCCGCCGTTCCACCCTCCGGGCAACCACCACCATCACCGGCGCCGCGTGCGCACTGGCCCTGGTGGGCTGCGCACCCTCCACAGGCGACATCAAGGCCAAGGGTGAGACCCCGGCGGAAATCCCCACAGGCGGCACTGCGTACGAAGTGGGAAAAGTGGCCGAGCTGCCCGTGGGCGGCACCGCCGCGGCCACCGCCGGGGACGTTGAGGTCATGCTGTTCCGCCCCGACGAAACCACCATCCTGGCCTACAGCGACATCTGCACGCACGCCGGCTGCAAGGTTTCCCCCCACGGCGCGGATTTCAAGTGCCCGTGCCATGGCACCGTTTTCAAGGGTGCGGACGGCACCGTCGTGTCGGGACCGGCGAAGGAATCCCTGCCGCGCTTCGCTGCCGCCATTGACGGGGAATGGATCACCGTTTCCGTCTAAACGCCAACGCCGCCGGAGCCTGCCCCCGCTGGAGTCTGGACGCGCCGTGCAGGCTGCTGCGCCCCGTTACTTGGCAATGGTGCGCCACAACTGTCGTGGCGCACCATTGATCGTTAACGGAGCGCATCTGCAGCGCCTTGCGGGCCACACTCCTCTTCTTAGTCCCAGGGAAATTCATCCTCGTCGGAAGGCCCGTCGGCAATAACGGTCGGCTGGATCGTTCGCAAGGCTGCCACCGGCACGGAATGTGCCGCCATCCGCCCGGGTGAATGCGCCACCGTGTCCGTGCAACCCACTGATGCACACCGCTGCAGCGGCGAACTGTGCCGCAACTTTCACTGGGCGCAGTGGGCCGCGGCTTCGTCACGCAGCCTGTTGGACCCCTGCCGTCCCGGGAACGGTGCTTGCGGCCGGGTCCTGGAAAAGAACTGGTTCAGCCGTGAAAGCCTAACCAAAAGTCGTCTTCAGCCACTGAAGATCTACCCCTGCCTGCCGACGTGCGGCCCCATCACGGCCGAACAGCTCGTCCGTCTTCGTCAAGAGCAGCGTGTAGGGTCTGCCCTGCTTTTGGGTGGTGTGCAGGACGGGGAGGCCGGAGTCGTCAATGTGGTGGTGGATGTGTTGGCGGCCGGGGGTGGCCAGCGGCCATGCGAGCGTGCGTTCCGAGCCGGAGGACAGGAACTCCTCGAACCGGTGGCAGAGGGCGCAGCCGCATCCGGTCCAGCGGATCGACCAGTCGGCCAAGTCCCGCGCTGGAAGCTCGAGTCGCCGGGTCAGCAGCTTCTGGCAATCGTGGGCGATGGACAGCAGCGCCAGGTTGGCCTGTGGCCGGTGCGCCCGCAACACCGCCATCAGAAGTTCGACGACGTGCCCACCCTCGTGCCGGAGGGAGTCGGCAATGCTCGTGCCCAGCTCCACGGATCCGGCTTCCAGCACACGGGCCATCGGACTTGCGAGATCTGCGAGGTAGCCCTGCCGTTTTTCAGGGTGTTTGTGACCCAGGACCCTGGTGACGTCGGTACCCAGCACATTCCAGAGCAGGGCAACACAGCCGTCCGCAATCCGATCCGCCTCGAGCGGGCGCAATTCCTGGCACAGGGGATTGAGGGTTTCGTTGATCCAGGTGAGCAATTCGCGGTCGGCGGACCGGTACAGTGAAAGCCAATGGCCCATGAGCTCCAGCACCCACGGATCCCCGTATTCCGACGCCAGCGCCGCCAGCAGCGGGGCATGGTCGGCTGTCAGCATTTGGATGCGGAAGGGTGCTGCCACGACACGCCCAATCACGGGGTCGGCCAACCCAGCGGCAAGCTGAAGCGCAGGCGTCAGAAGTTCCGGGCCAATGCCGGTCCAAAACGGCTCCAGCAATGCGGCATCCACCCGTGCGCCTTCCAGCTCACCTGATTCAATCCGGCCAAGCAGGTACCGCAGCGCCCACACGGACCCGGCCTCGGCGCGTGCAGCAAAGTCGTTGCTCCTGGGCCACATGACCACCGCCGCCCGGCGATACCACCGGTCAAGGGTATTGCCGTAGTTGCCCATGTAACCTTCGAACTCGGTCTCATATGGCGGGGTGGACTCGGTGGGTGTGACCATGCAAACTTCGGACGCATCCAGGGGGAGTTTGATCGTCTCAGCTCCAGAGCCATCGGAGCCTGTCCACCAGCCAAGGGCGATTTCGTCGTCGATCAAAGTGTTCAGTTCGTAGGCGTCATCATCCGGGCCAGACGCCACGCCGTCGTCCTCAACGCCGTCGTCGTCGTCGCCATATTCCTCGTCGCCATACTCGTCGTCGTCATACCAACCGCCCCGCCAGGAAGTATCCTGCGGCAGGGCGTCCCACGTCTCCCTGATCTCGGCCAAGGCGAAGACCATCTGGCACCCGGCCTCCTCTGCCGCCGCCTGCAGCACAGCGACACGCGTTGCATCAGCACCCTTGAACAGGCCGGCGCCCAGTCCGGACTGGGTGTATTCGTGGTCCAGCAGGAACACCAACCGCCTCGGCACGCCAAGGTCGCGGCCGCCGTATTGGCTTGTGGCGTGCGTTGTGAAGTGCTCAGTCAGGCACGATGCAGCCTCCGCGCTACGCCCACCCATCCCGGAGCTGGACTCGGGAGCGGCCAGGAGAAGATTGAAGGTCAGCGAGACCCGGTAGCCGGAGAGGACCGGCTTGACCTCATGGCGGCGGTCGGCATAGAACGCAACCAGCACCAGGTCGTTGCCGGTCCCGCCGTAAGACTGTTCGCTGCCGGCATCATCGACAATAAGCTCACCGCCGGTATGCGCCGAGGGCAGCATCACTACCAAGGTTGCCACCATGTCGTCGTGCTTCTCGGAATCCTGATGGGGTAGAAAGAATTGTCCTTTTCCGTAGACCAACAACGAGTGCAGTTCAGCGGTCAACCGGGCACCGTCGGGGAGACCCAGCTCCTGGCAAAAGTGCTCCAGTGCCGCGTCGAGGTGGGATTGCCAGGAGGGGCCGCCGAGTATGACCTTTTCCGGGGCTATCTCCCAGGTGTCCCGCACCGAGGCGTCGCTCAGGGTTTGTTCGCCATGCCCATACGCGGCCGGTTGGGCGGCCGTTATCAGCTGCTTTGCCTGGGCCGCACGGATCGGGGTTTTGACCAGGCCGAGGCCGGCGACTTCCAGGGACAGCACATCGCCCGGCACTCGAAGCATTGCACTGTCCGCACCGGTCGGGCCAGCGTCCGACAGAAGTTGTGCGAGACGGTCTCGGGCAGACTTCGCCATGGTATAGGCTCCTCATAGCTAGGGATCGATACAACTTTCCACAATACCTGCGCACTCTCGTGGTCGATAGACGATCGTGCCCGTTCTCGGGACCGCCACTGCGACGGCGGCCGATGTGGAGGTCATGCTGTTCCGCCCCGACGAAA